>JAHHTJ010000099.1 GCA_020024715.1 Mycoplasmataceae bacterium | reverse complement strand
GTTCTATAACTTATAAGCAAGTTTATCAAATTATTATTTTTTAAATTTGAATAATTAAAATTTATAGCATTAATAAAATTTGAAACATAATTATAAAAAATTTATTAATTAATAAACGAAATATTTTATTAAATTTTTTATTATATTAAGCCATAAATGTTGGTATTTCTTTTGTTATTAATGAATTTTCATTCCTTTTCTTCTTATTGATATCATTTATAGAATTAGAAGCTTGATTTGTGCCTATGATTATTAAATAAATAAAATATTTCACTACTTTATCTAAATGCGGAATGAAAAAATAACCATACATATTTTCAAAATGTAAGTAATATAATGCCATAGAGATAGCTACAAATAATGCAGTTATTAATGCGTCTCCAATAATTAAAATTTTAGATGCACCAGATAAAATTAAATAAAAACCCATATCAGTTGCTGTAAAGAAAAATAACATAAAAGCTCATATTATCATCATATTTCTAGCATTATTTCATAATGTATAATATTTAACTTGAGCAATAATAATTCCATTTTGTTCTATATCATATCAATTATTTCCATTAGCGGATGGAAAGGTTGCATATTGATTAATAAAACTAGCAAAAATTAGAATAATAATAGTAAATAATGCTCCCATTAAATAAGATCAATTCATACATATTCACATATTTCTTTTTGCTATTTGTTTATTATTTTTACCTAATTCTAATGCAACAAAATAAGAAGGTAGTACTGAAAAAGAATCTCAAATACCAAAAAAGAAAATTAGAAGCATTTCTGGATTACTAATAATTAATTTAAAATAATGACTCGCAGCATAGTGTGATAAATTAAGGTTTCAACCTTGCAAATTACTTATATGATGAAAACCTAATCCAATTGGAAAAGTACCACCATAATTAGTTGAGTAAACAAAATGTAAAACTGCAATTAAATTATAAAAAGTTTGATCTAATAAATTTCCTCAAGATAATAAGAAAACTTCATTTAAAACAGTTTTAGTTAATTTAAAACTATTAAAAAAAAGTAATTCTTTTTCTAAATTATCATTAAGTTTTATTTGTTTTAATTTTTCTTGATAATAATCTAAAGAATATGTAAATTTTTTATTTAAAAAGTTTTTTTCATTTTCTTTTAGAATAGCGTTCTTATTTTTTATTTTAAGTTTATAAAAATAAAAATGAAACGGAGATAATAAATAAAACATAATAATTTGAATTTTTAAACAGAATTTTAAATATAAATAAATGTAAATAGGTTGAATTATGAAATAAAAAAGATAGATAAGTCCAATTCCTATCGATGCTTTTTCTTGGATTTTAAATAATAAATTAAGATTGTTATGTTTAATCGCAATAGCAAATGGTTCTTTTAAACTATAAAGAAAAGATGGATCTGTAATTAAGAAAAAAACTAAACCAACAATTGCTGAATAGTATAATGGTTTGTTATTACTTATGCTTGATAATGCAGGTACATATAATCATCCTCAAGCAAAAAAGAAACAAAATAAAGACATACTTCTTATTAAAATAACAGTCAACGCTACTTCTTTATCGTTGTATGAATTTAAATAAATTAATTTTTGAGCAAATTGAGCAGCGAAAATTTGTTCAAATAATAATAGAACAAACGAAATAATTAAAGATGAATAAATTCCCATCCTTAATGTTTCTTTTAATGCTTCATATTTCCTAGCACCAGTATAATTACCGATTGCTGCAAAAATAGAAAAGATAATAATAGTACTTATATAATCAAATGTTACAAAGGTTGAATATGTGTAATTAACTGCTACATATATTGAACCATGTTGTCCATTTGGTAAAGTAAAAACTAAACCAGTAAATAAATTAAAAAGTAGTGGTACTACTGATGTAATTAAACCTCATAATAGTGATGGTGTTAATAATTTTCAAAAAGTTTTTATATAGTTTTTATCTCCAAATGCTTTTATAAAAAAATTATGAAATTTATTATTTGTTAAAGTAAAATTTTTGTTATTTTTAATATATATCATTTTTCTAATTTAATTATTGTAAATTACAAATTTAATAGTATTAATA
>JAHHTJ010000098.1 GCA_020024715.1 Mycoplasmataceae bacterium | reverse complement strand
GATAAAGAATTATTTTTAAAATTAAAATCAATATATGAAGATAAAAAATATTGATTAAATGAAAAAAATGAAGAAAAAATAAATCCATTTATAGGTTATATTAATACCTTAAAAAACGATAATAAAAATGTAAGAGATACTGCAATAACATTATTTAATAATGATTTATCAACTTGTCAATATGTTAGATTTATTAAATACAAGGTTATAATTAATGCTACTCCTAAAATTTTAAAAGATCACAATAATAAAGCTGTTAAAACATCATTTAAACCATTATCAGCAAGAATTTATAAAAATCTTGATACAAATGAACCATACTTTTTAAATATTAATGCTGAAATATTAAAGAATAATAAGAATAATACATACTTAATTATTGATAAAGAAAAACTTGATTCTTATCGAAATAAAAATCACTTGTCAAATAATTATATTGAGTTACTTTTTGGAACTTTAATTTGTCCAAATAAAGAATTTATTGATAATTTCGAAAGTGATATTTGAATAGAAAATAACTTTAGTTTAGATTCAAAACATTGTTCTTTGTTACTAAAATCTATAGGATCAGTGGATATTAATCAAAATAGAATTCAATTTGATTTTGTAGATAAAATAAATAAAAAATTAGATAAAAAAACTAATGTATTAAAAGAAGTTCCTCAATTTTATATTTCATTTAAAAATTTATATACTTACTTTAATTTATGTCAAGTTGACCCATTAGGTAATATTTATAACATTGAATCTATTAAAGAAAAATTTGACAAATTAAAATAATATGATAAACTATTACGGTATCAATAGGGATACTAGTTTACATAAGAATGATACGGATCCAAGACAAGACTGTCTTAGGACAATGTCGCACACGAGCACTTGAAATAAAAGTGCTTTTTTTATTTATAATTTTAATATGGGTTATAAATTTATAGAAATAGAAGAAGGTAAATCTCTAAGTTTATACTTGGATAATTTAGTTGTTGAATGAGAAAACAATAAAATGACTATACCATTATGTGATATTGATTCTATTATTTCTCATAATATTAAATTAAGAATTACTGCACAACTTATTAATGCATTTGCAAAACATAACATTAATTTTATTATTTGTGATGCAAATCATATTCCTGTATCTCAAATTATTCCTTTATATAGTCATTTTAATACATTAAAAATATTCCAAGAACAATTAAGTTGAACAAATAATTATAAGAATTTTTTGTGAGTTAAAATAATTAGACAAAAGATAACAAATCAAATGAATGTTTTGAAATTTTTTAAAAATGATGAATCTATGATTTTAAAATTAAGTAATTTAATAAATGAGGTAAAAGAATTTGACATGTCAAATAGAGAAGGACACGCAGCTAAAGTTTATTGACATTCGTTATTTGGCATTAAATTTAATAGAAATGAAGATTCTATTATAAATAGTTTATTAAATTATGGGTATGCTTTAATTTATTCAATGTTATCACGTTCAATTGTAAAGAAAGGATTAGATCCAAGAGTTTCTCTTTTTCATAAATCTTTTAATAACACATTTGCTTTAGCAACAGATTTTATGGAAATATTTAGATTTGTAATAGATATAAAAGTATTTACTTTATTTCTAAATAATCAAATGAATAATTTTTATCTAGCAAAAGAAGAAATTATTTCTTGAGTTGCTAATTATAGTTTAATAATTGATGGTAAAAAAATGTTCATTAATAATGCTGTTGATTATTTTATTGATTGTGTAATAAAAGGAATTAACTTTAAGGAAATAGAAATAATATGAGATCAGAATATAGACCAATGCGATTAGTATTAATGTTTGATTTACCAACTGTTGAAAAATATCAATGTAAAGAATATAGAATATTTCATAATGAATTAATTAAAAACGGATATATTATGATGCAATTTTCAATTTATATCAAAACTGTTAATGTTCAAACTAAAATAGAAAATGAAATAAAAAAAATTAAAGCGAAAATTCCACAAGAAGGTAATATTAGAATAATGAAAATTACTGAAAAACAATACAATGATATGTATATTATTTTAGGTAATAAAAATATTAATGAACTATATAAT
>JAHHTJ010000097.1 GCA_020024715.1 Mycoplasmataceae bacterium | reverse complement strand
ATTTCAATATGTTCACTCTTTTTTATTTGTAACTATTCCCTAAATCTAAATTTTAGGGAGTGTTAATTGTTATGTATTTAATAATGATTCAATACTATTTTTGACTTCAATAGGAATTTGTAATGTTAGATTACGATATAAAATAGACTTATATTTTATTCCATTGTCTTTAAAATATTTCATTATCAAAGGAAGTCTACATTTTGGATCATTCATAACTTTATAGATAACAAACCAATCTTCAAGTGACATAAGATTAATTTTTACACAATCTTTATTTATACTAGAAACTATTGATTTATCATCGAAAATTACTTCATATAATTTATTTTCACCAAAGGCTATTTTAAATCCGCCGATAAATTCAACTATAATTCCATTTATATCATATCTAAAAAATTTATTTGATTTAAATTCATCCTTTTTCTTGATATCGATAAGATTTCCGATTTTGTTCATAAATGATTTTATCCTATTTTCATCTTTTGGATCTATCAATATATCAATGTCTTTTGGATTATTTAATAATCCATATTGATTTAATAAGGTAGAGCCTCCAACTGCCCAAAGACAACCTGAACTGTTTAAAGTTTTTGCAACTTTATTTAAAATTAGATTATTCATAAGTTCCTCCTATAATTAATTTAATATTTTTATTATATCAAACTGGTTTTTAAAAACTTATTTAAAGAGCAGCAGTAAAAATGCCCTTAAAATCCATTTATTTGGATTTTAAGGGCATTAACTTTATTCAAAATACATAACTAGTCCTTAAACTAAAATTTTAAGACTACTTGATTTTAGTCCTAAATTTATAGATTTTAATCCATTTGTCTTAAAAAAAATCAAAACAATGATAAACTAGGACTAAATTAAAAGGGGAGAGGGAAGAACTATGGCTAAAAGAAAAATAACTATAGAATTAGAGCAACGTTATTTTAATAAAAAGGATTTAAGTAATGCTACATATGAATATTTATCAAGTAAAGGACATGAATGTAACTTGGTAGATGAAGATACAATGATTCTAGATGGAGAAAAATATATGATAATTGAGTGGAATATAAATAATATTGTTCCAACACAACAAGTCATTTTAAAATTAATGAAATAAAAAATAACTATACTCTAAAAACACATTTAAAGATTTCTAGCAAAAATGCCCTTAAAATCCAAATAAATGGATTTTAAGGCGAGTGGCAAGTAAAAAATAACATAAATTTTCTAAAAATTAAAGTCTTTTCGTAAAAACGTTTTCTGACTAGAATATTAATATCAAAACTTGAAAGGATGATTTAGTTGAAGAAATTACAATATATATTATTAGCAATGCTAATGTCTACAATTGTACTAACTGGTTGTAACAACAATCAAAATGCAAATGAAAAAAATGGGAATAATGATAAATTAACAGATAATAATAATTCTAGTTCAGATAAAAAAGATAAAACAGTATATAATAACAATCAAAATGCAAATGAAAAAAATGGGAATAATGATAAATTAACAGATAATAATAATTCTAGTTCAGATAAAAAAGATAAAACAGTATATAATAACAATCAAAATGCAAATGAAAAAAATAGGAATAATTATAAATTAACAGATAATAATTCTAGTTCAGATAAAAAAATGACAACTTCTGAAACTAAAATTTTATCTAATATAAAGAATTCAGCCAATGAGGGGAAGGTAATAAATTCAGGTTTTCGTTTAGGAGACACAATAGGAACAGTAATAGATTCTTTAGGAGAACCTTCTGAAAGAAAGTATGTTAAAAGTGCTAAAGGAGATTATTTTACATTCTCAAAAAATAATATAGTAATTGGATGTAATAAGGGAGAAGAAATTTTTGAAGTACGTTCATTTGATAAAGAATTAAATACGGTTACTTTTGATGATGTTCAGAGTTTTTTTGGGAAACCTGATTATAAGACTAATACAAAATTCAATGAAAAAATTATAGGATATCAGATTAATAAAAAATTTAAAATTTTATTTGTATTTGATGATAAGTCGTTAAATCTAAAACACTATTCAGTATTATATCCTAAATTAACTTCTAATTCTATGCTTGGAGATTTGGGAAGAGAATGGTAAATATAA
>JAHHTJ010000096.1 GCA_020024715.1 Mycoplasmataceae bacterium | reverse complement strand
CTATATAATTATATGAAAATAATAAAATTTTAATGTGAAAAATAAAAAGAAAATAATTATTAACACTAAATTATTTTGAAATTAAATAAATTTATTTAACTTGAAGTTTTATCTTTTTAAAGTAAAGCTTATCTTTTAACTTCAATACTTTATTTACATCTTTACTAATATTAAAGATGTATGA
Organism: Mycoplasmataceae bacterium; assembly: GCA_020024715.1. GTDB lineage: Bacteria > Bacillota_I > Bacilli_A > Mycoplasmatales > Mycoplasmoidaceae > RGIG1987. Next base: position 1,935 of record JAHHTJ010000096.1, on the reverse strand, counting down.
ATTACCTTTATATTTTCCCCTTCCTGTTCTTCCTGCGCGATGAATATAGTAAATATCATCTTTTGGTAAATCAAAAGAAATAACATCACTAACACCAATTAAATCAATTCCTCTAGCAGCTAAATCAGTACAAACAAGAATTTGATATTCTAATCGATTTGCTTTTAATAAAACATCTTTTCTAATTTTGTGATCAAGTTCACTATATAAAACACCAACCTTGTATTCTTGTTTTAATAAAGAATGATAAACAATATCAGCATCTTTCTTGCTATTAACAAATATTAATGCAAAAAAAGGATTAATTTGTTTTAATAATAAATTTAATGCTTTTAATTTTATTTCTAACGTAATATTTATTACATGTTCTAAATTAACTAAATGATGTGAAATATTATCATTATTTCAAATATCTTTTTTATCTTGAATTAATAAAGTATTTGGTATTTCTTTTTTAATACTATTTGCTAAACTTTCATGTAATGTAGCACTAAATAAACAATATTGCAAATTATTATTGTTTTTTAAATAATAAAATAACATTTTTCATTCATCTTTAAAAAAATCAAAAATCATATCTGCTTCATCAATTATAATTGTTGTTAAAGTACTTAAATTAATCATTCCATTTTTAAATAGTTTAATTGTTTCATATGGGTTAGCAATAATAATTTGACTTGAAATGTTTTTAACTGATTTATGTTTGTTAAATGCATTATAAATTGTTACATTATTAAATAATTTTGCATAATGCAAATAAACATTATATACTTGTTTACTTAATTCGTTAGTTGGAATTAAAACTAAAACTTGATTATTATCAATATCCTGTAAGTTTACTAATGTTGGTAAAACATAACATAATGTTTTCCCGCTTCCAGTACTAGAAACAATAATACAATTTTGTTTTTTTAAAATTTTAGGAATTGCTATTTCTTGAATTGGTAACAATTCCTTAATATGATCTGTTTCTTCTAAATAATTACTAATACGTTTTTCAAAAAAATTACTAAATTTCATAATTTAATTATATTAGACAATATAACGATAAAATGATGATTTTATAATTTTATTAAAAGGTTTAATACAAACTAATAAAATTGCATAAAACAAAAATATTGCAATTGGCATACGAATAAATTGCATTAATACTTGAGCAATTGCATTTGTTAAATAAATTAAACCTGTTAATTTATCATTATTAATAAAATTGAAATGATATAAAAAAGAGATATTAATAATTGGACCAGTAGCAATCGCAAATAAGAAGATCATACTAGTTATAACGATAGAACTAACTAAAAAAACTTTAAAATTTTGATGTTTCTTTTTTTTATAAAGAAAATAAATAATTAATCCTTCCATAAAAACAAAAAATATACAAAATATACAAATAGCAGTAATTGTTAAACCATATAAAACATTAGTTTTATTTAATGGTTTTTTATTAAAGTAAATTTTTTGTTCGTATGATAATGTAATAATTATTAAACAAATGATAAAAAAACTAATGAAAAAAAATTGTTGTAAGATAATGTTTTTAATAATAGAACTTGATTTAGCAGAATAAAAAAAATAAAAACTCATAATGCTAGCAAATAATGCAATTATTGGTTCTTGAATTGCATACATTCAATATCAAAAAGTTCCACCGGTTTGTAATCAAGAAATATTATTAGCAACAAAACCAAAAATCGGACCAATAATTGGACCATAAAATCAACCAGCTAAATAAGTTGGTAATCAATCAAATCCGACCTGCAAATTTATTACTGGAATATTGAATCCAATATAAACTAGGATAATATGTAAAGCTAATAAAAAAGCTAAAAAAGTTATTAATTGAATAGATTTAAAGAATTTTAAAGGATAATAAGGAAATAAAAATTTTATAAATAAAGATTTTAGCAATGTTTTTTTACTAATAAAAAATCA
>JAHHTJ010000095.1 GCA_020024715.1 Mycoplasmataceae bacterium | reverse complement strand
TTTAAAAAAGAATTTTAATCAAATTAAATGAAAAGAGCTTAATCAAACTGTATTTAATGAATCAGTTCAATTTAATTTACCATATATCTTAAATCATATTAATAATTATTACATTAGAAAAATTAGTTTAATTAATCCTATTGTTAATAACTATAATGATAAAAATACATGATCATTTTTAAGTTTTAATGGTGCTAGATTTTTATTTGAAAATAAAACTAATTCTAGTATGAATTTTGTTTTAGGGTTAAATGCTAATATTATGGTTAATCCAAATGATATCTCAGATAGTTATTTAGATGGTAGTTATACTAACGAAGGAAATTTTTATAAATTATTTTCAAATTATCAAGAACAAAATGCCTTTTTAAATAGTTTAAATAATGATAATGTTAATTATCAAAACTTTGAAAATAAAAATATTACTTCTTTTTTAAATAATTTAATTATTAGTGTTAATTATGCAACTACACCATTAAAAATTACTAATCAAATGATAAGTAATATTAGTAGTTTATATTATCAAGATTTAATAAATAAAATTCTAGCTAAACAACAAGCTGAAATAATGAAAAAATATGATGGAGGTAATTTATATGTAGGAATGAATTACAATCCATTAAATTTTAAATTTCATGTAATGGGATATATTAATCCTAAAAAATGATATGAACAAAAAACAAGTGATAAAAAATTAACCCCATTCTTTTATGCAGGATGATCTTTATATAATGATATAGCAGTTGAAGATCTTGAACCAAGTTATTCTCATAATATTTGAATGGATCTTCCAGGTTATGGTAAAGAAAAAGCTTGAGCAATGACTTATACTGAAAATTTATTTCAAAATACCCCATTTGCTAAGCTACCAGAATATAACTTAAAAACTACTGCTAACTTATTATGACAAAGAACTTTATATAATAAAAAATCACCAAATACATTAGCTCCAACAGGTTTATTGGGTTTGTTTAATACAAGTTATTACTTAAATCCTTATCAAAACTTAGGATTTGTTATAACTGGTGGAGGAAATGGATTTTTTGGTAATGCTCATACAGCTTTACAATACAGTAAAAATACCCAGGCATTAGCTAATAGTTTAATGCGCTATTATCGTTTATATAATATTAATGTTGTTTCTTTTGATTATGAATATCCTTATGGAGCTACTGAATATAATTATCAAGTACAATTATTTAAAGAAGTTAGAAAAGATTTAAATTATTTAAGTATTGAAACTGGTAGAACTTATTATATTGCAACATCATTAAATTTGCATTTTTGACATAATTATAATTGATTAGTGAAAGCTGAACCATACATCAATTGAATTAATGTTATGAATTATCCAATGATCATTGATCCATCTAATCGTGGTGGATATCGTATTGTTGGGGGAAATCCTGTTATTTATCCATTAAAAGGAGGAATTAAAACCTTACATGAATTAATGACTTCAAAGAAAAATTCAATTAATCTTTATAATTGAATGATTCATAAATGACAAATCGTTCGTAAATTACCAAATTACGCAACACAAAAAGAATTAGGAACAATTAATAACCAAAAAAGTTGAGTAAATAAAAGTTTCTTTACAATAATTAAAGATATGATTGCTTCTGGAATTAATCCACATCAAATTGTATTAGGTAATGCAGCTTATGATTATAGTTGAAAAATTATTAAGAATGGACCAATTTTAAATTATCCAGGTATGTTTGGTGTAGCACCAATTAATTGAGATAATAAAATGACTAAAAATAGTTTTTGATTAAATTTAAACAAAATTACTTCACAAATTTGAAATAATCAAGCTATCTTAGGATTTAATCCATATAGGGGTTGTTCATATTCATATGATGCTAAAACTCATCTTTACTCTACATTTTCTTATATTAGTTCTGCTTTAGCTGATCGGATTTTAATTAATACTTTACATCTTGGTGGAATGTTTGTATGACAATTTAATTCAACTTCATTACCTGCTTTAAATTTAAATGGAGAAGTAAATATAAAACGTTCATTAAGCGCTAATTATCAAATCAAATATAATCCATTAATTGCCACTATGAGTGGAATTTATCCTGTGCAATTAATATACAATATTTGAAAAGATAAATTACCAAGTGACTTCTTAGCTTGTTTTCAAAATTTCTTTAATATTAAAACTTCAAATAATTAATACTTTAAATTTAATTATAAAATCATAATTA
>JAHHTJ010000094.1 GCA_020024715.1 Mycoplasmataceae bacterium | reverse complement strand
CTTTATAAAGAATAATAGAAAGCTTTTTATATTATTGTTAATTAAAATAATATTTTATTTTTTATAAAAATATATAAATTAATTTAAATTTTGTTAAAATTACATAATATAGAATAGGAAATGACATATGAACAAAGAAATACAACCAAAGACTAAAGTAGTTAAATTTCAATGCGCTTCATGTAAAACTACTTTTGATATTGATTCTACCTACCATGCAGATGTATGTCATATTGATATTTGCTCAAATTGTCATCCTTGATACTTAGGCAAAACTAATACAGCATCTGTTAAAGGTAAATCCGAAAAATTAAATAATAAATTTATGGCAGGAAAAGCATTTAATGATAATAAGCAACCTGCTTCAACTAAAAAAGTAAAAACAACTAATAGTAAGAAAATTTCTAGCTTTAACGAAATTGAATCTGAAGAAGAATAAAATACTTTAAAAATAACATTTCTATGGAATATAACAAACGCTTATATGACACTGTAAATGGTATTTTTAATCGTATCAAAGAATTTGAAAAAGAATTAGAAACCACTACAGATGTCAATAAAATAAGAACATTAAATAAACAAATTAAAGACAATGAAGAAGTCTGTAGTTTATTTGTGAAATATCGACAAAAACTAGATGAAATTAAGCAATGTGAATTAATTTTGGAAAATGAAAAAGATAATGAATTAATAAATGCTGCACAAGAAGAATTAAATAATATTAAAAGTGAAATTCCACAAATGGAAGAAAACTTAAGAATTCTTTTGTTACCAAAAGATGAAAATGATACAAAAAACGTAATTATTGAAATGCGACCAGCCGCTGGTGGAGATGAATCTTCTATTTTTGTTTCTGATTTATTTGAATGTTATCAAAAATATTCTGATATGCAAGGTTGAAAAATTCAAGTTTTAAGTTTAACCCAAAAAGCTTTTGGTATTGATTTTATTTCATTTAAAATTATTGGTAAAGATGTTTATTCAAAAATGAAATTTGAATCTGGTGTACACCGCGTACAAAGAGTACCAATGACTGAAAGTAAAGGAAGAGTGCATACATCAACTATTACTGTTGCGGTTTTACCTGAAGTTGATGAAATTCAAGTAGTTATAAATCCTAGTGATTTAAGAATTGATACATATCGATCAGGTGGAGCTGGTGGACAACATGTTAATCGTACTGATTCTGCAGTTAGATTAACTCATTTACCAACTGGAATTGTTGTAGCTTGTCAAGAAGGTAGAAGTCAAATTGAAAATCGTGAAACTGCAATGCAATTACTTCGTGCTAAATTGTGAGAAAAATATAACAACGAACAACATGATGCAATTTCAAATTTAAGAAAAGATCAAGTAGGAAGTGGTGAAAGATCTGAAAAAATTAGAACATATAATTATCCACAAAATCGTGTAACTGATCATAGAATTGGATTGACGTTAAATAAATTAGATCAAATTATGATTGGTAATTTGGAAGAAATTATTTCTGCTTTAATTGCAAATGAACAATTAGAAAAAATGAAGGAATTAGAAATCTAATGAATTATTTTGATTTATATAAAGATTTCCTTGTTAAATATAACAAACATGATGATCCAAACATTAACAATGATTTTTATAATTTGTTATTTTTTTATTCAAAAAAGATTAAAAATTTATCAAGTTTTTTAATGAATCGTTTCAATGAAATTGATTTTAAAGAACATTTAAGTCAATTTTATTTTGATTTATATCTTATGGGAAGGCACCAATTTCCTGTTGCATATTTAATAAAAATGCAATATTTCTATGGATTAAAATTTTTTATTACAAAAGGTGCATTAATTCCAAGAAGTGAAACTGAATTTTTAGTTGATAAAATCGTTTTAGAAAATTGTAGTTCAAAAAAAACGTTAAGAATTCTAGATTTATGTGCAGGTGTTGGTAATATTGGTTTAACTCTTGCTAAAAATCTAAAAGCTCGTGTCACATTAGTAGAAAAATATTCAATTCCATTTCGTTTAATACATACTAATTTACATTATCACCATTTAAATTATTATGTAAATGTTCAAAAAAAAGATATCAGAAACTTTTTAATAACTAACCAAAAAAAATATGATATTGTAATTATGAATCCACCATATATTAATTACAATGACAATTTATTAGAAAACAGTGTTAAAAAATATGAGCCAGTTAGTGCATTATATACAAAAGATCATGGTCTTTATTATTACAAATTAGTTTTAAATTATGTTCCATATTTGATGAAGAAAAAAATTGTTTTTTACTTTGAAATAGGATACAATCAAAAAGCATTATTAACTAATTTTTTAAGACGTATTTGGTGAAGAAAT
>JAHHTJ010000093.1 GCA_020024715.1 Mycoplasmataceae bacterium | reverse complement strand
ATGTTTAGTATAACTTTTTTTTAAAATTTTGTCAATATGAATATTAAAAAATATTTAGTTTTTGATATTGGTGGTACATTTGTAAAATATGCCATAATTGACAATACATTTAAAATCCATGAAAAAAATAAATTTTCAAATCAATTAGAAATTGATATAAATTTACTAAAAGATGAAATAAGTAAAATTTATAAAAAATATCAAGAACAAATCAATGGAGTTGCTATTTCAAGTTTTGGAGTAATAAATAAACAACATAATACAATTTTTTGATCTGGAATGAAAAAATATAACTATCGTAATTTTGATTTTAAAAATATTTTTAATAAACATCCTTTTTATGTAGAAAATGATGTTAATTGTGCATTAATTGGAGAAAAATATTTTGGTAGTTTAAAAAATATTAGTAATGCAATTATGATTACATTAGGTACTGGAATAGGTGGAGCTATTTTAATTAATAATCAACTTTATTGTGGTGATAATTTATTTGCAGGAGAAGTAGGTTCTATGTTTATTAATGCAAAAACATGAGAAGAACAAGCAAGCGTTAAAGCATTAATTAATAATAGTAGTTATTATCCAACAATTAATAATGTTCGTGATTTATTTGATCAAGCAAAAATCGATATGCAATTAACTAATTATTTTAATGATTGATATGAAAAAATAGCAATTGGCATTGTTAATTTATGTTACATGTATAATCCAAATAAAGTAATTATTGGTGGTGGAATTAGCAATTGTAGTGATTTTAGTGTTAATAAAATATATCATTACTGTAAAAAATATCTTTTATCAAACTATTACTTAATAACTCCGTATACAATTCAAAAAGCACAATTAGGTAATGATGCTGCTTTGTATGGGGCTTTATTTTTATTTTTAAATAGAATCTAATAAAAATTAATTTTTTTAAAAATAAGCAACTATTTATTAATAAGCATATTGATAAACGAAAATAAAAATTAAAAAAATATGAAAAAACTTATTGTTACATAAATAATAAAATTTAATCATTTTTATTTATGCATAATAATAAGTAATCTCATTTATAATTAAATTGTCCATATTATTACTAATTGATTAATTAAGGAAAATTATGAACGTTGATAACCCACAAAAAATCTATGTAGTTAGAGATTTTAATTCCAACAATATAAAGTCTCTATATCAGGTAGAAAACGATAAAAAACAAAAAATTGTTTTCAAACCAAATGGTGATCGCTTTTGACAACCATTCTTTTTAATTTTTATCCTAATAGGAATATTATTATTTGCTATTAGTTTAATTTTTAATGCTTACACATATAATAGTTTAAGATTGGATTCTAATAATAGTGAAGTCCAATTTCTAAATGCAATTACTTATAGTGTAAGTTTTGCGCACTTAAAAACATCTGCTAGCTTATTTATTGCAACAGCATCCTTGTTTGCGATTGCATGAATTATTCGTTTATTTAGAGCAATAGTATATGTAAATTTAAATAAAACAGTAACTTTGAGTAATGTAGATTCATATTTAATCTATAAATTTTCAGGTCGCTTTGTTTTATATTTATTTTTTACTTCATTAATTATTACTATTTCATTAATGGCTGCTACAGACTATGCAATTTTAAATAACATGAAGCATTTACAAGCTTTTGATAATGCTTTAGGTTATTATTGATACATTGCTGGTATTTTTGCAATCATTACTGGTAGTTTATTTGTAGTTTATGTTTTTACAAAAATCATTAATCAATTTGCAAAAACAATAAAGAAATATTCAACAACTACAAAAGATGATGATTATTTATTAATGCAACAAAGAAAACAAGAAGAAAGTTTTGTTAAATGATTATTGAATAATATCTTAATTTGATTATTATTTATTGCTATTTTTCTAGTTGTTATTTGATTATTTATTTACGGAACAAATGCATTCCATTATTTCACATTTAATATTACTAAGAATTTTGTCTCATCACAATTTTATATTCCATTATTATCTATGTGATTTAGTCAAATTAGTATAAGTGCATATGTTGCTGGTGGTAGTGCTTCTTTTGTAATCATCTTTATTTGATATGTTTTATTAATGAACTATATTATTAATAACTATGATATTAATAAAGAAAATAAAATTAGAAAAGAAAAAGCTAGAATTGAAAGAGTAAGTGCTAGACTAGAAGAAAAAGAAAATAAAAGAAAAATTGCTCATTAATTGATTTAATCAGTAGTAATTGATTATTTATAACTTGTTATTAACATACCATTCCTATTTTTATTGGGGTGGTATGTTTTTATATAAAAACTTCTTAAATTAACATTAAAATAAAAAATATGATTATGTTCATCATCTTCTTATTTACTTATTTAAATTTATCT
>JAHHTJ010000092.1 GCA_020024715.1 Mycoplasmataceae bacterium | reverse complement strand
AGCAAATACTTTTTATTGACAAATTGATAAATTAAATTTATAAGAATAAACATTTATGATTTAATTAATTTTTTTATTTTTATATAAAACATAAAATATGTTTGTTTTAAAAAAAGTGTAAGGTAATAATTTTCTTACACTTTTAAATTTTTAATATATTTTATTTTTTAATTAAAACTTATTTTTTTGCGTCATATTCATTCAAACTATCTATTTCAAAAGGATCAAAGTTAGATATTTTATCTTTATAAATAGGATGTTTTTTTAGTAATTCTAGAACCTTTACTTTTATCTCATTAATAACTTTTTCATCACCTTTACTATTAATGATCTTAACCATTCATTTACCAATATTTTGGAAATCTTCTACTTTTAAACCTCTAGTTGTACCAGCTGGTGAACCCATACGAATACCACTAGGTGTTCTTGGTGAATTCTTTTCAAAAGGAATAGTATTCTTATTTGCTAAAATATGTGCATCTTGTAATCATTTTTCAACAATATCAGAAGTATATTTTACCTTACTAAATACATCTACACAAAATAAGTGATTATCTGTTCCACCAGAAATTACATGGTAACCAGCTTTAATAAATTCATCACATAAAGCCTTATTGTTAGCTAACATATTTTTGCAATATGTTTTAAAAAATGGTTGCATAACTTCAAATAAAGTAACTGCCTTACCAGCAATGATGTTTTCTTGTGGTCCTCCTTGGATTCCTGGGAAAACAGCATTGTCTATTTTTTTAGCAATTTCTTCATTATTACTTAATATAATAGCTCCTCTAGCTCCACGAATTTGTTTTTGCATGGTAGTCATAACTACATCTGCATATGGAAATGGATTTGGATGTAAGTTAGTAACAACAAGAGCAGAAATATGACTTATATCAGCTACTAAGTAAGCACCAACTAAATCTGCAATGGCTTTAAATTTCTTTCAATTAATTTTTCTAGAATAATTGCTAGCACCTGCAACAATTAATTTTGGCTTTGTGATTAGACAAATTTCTTTAACCTTATCATAATCTATCATTTCAGTTTTTTCATCAACACCGTAGTGAAAGATGTTATAAAATTTTCCAGTTACTGAAACGTGAGCTCCATGGCTTAGATGTCCTCCGTGATTTAAATTCATGCTAACAATACGATCACCTGGTCTTAATAAAGCTAAATAAATTGCTAAATTAGCTGTAGAACCACTCAATGCTTGAACATTTGCAAAATTACAATTAAAAACTTTTTTTGCACGTTCAATACATAATTCTTCTAATTCATCAACAACTTCTACACCTGGATAATATCTTTTCTTAGGATAACCTTCAGCATATTTATTTGTAAAAACAGATCCACTAGCATCTAGAACATCTTGAGAAGCATAATTTTCACTTGGAATAAGATCTAAATAAATTTCTTCACGAATTAATTCTTTTTTTATTAATAATTCAACTTCTTTATCTTTCATTAAATCACCTCAACATGTATTTATAATTAATTTTATTTTAAATTTATTTTAATGTGTTTTTTCATAATTTAAAATAGCTTTTACACGATCTTCATGATAATCATGTAATGGTTTTGTATTTAAAAATTTTTTAACAATTTCTATATTATCATGAATATTTGTATATTGTCCTGATAAACACAAGACATTACATTGGTCATGCGAAACAACTAATTCTGCTAGTTCAACACGATCTACTAAACCAGCAATTATTCCTTTTACCTTATTTGCAGCAATACATACTCCAACACCACTACCACAAATTAAAATCCCTTTATTTTCTTCATTAAGAGCAACATTTTCTGCAACTTTAATTGCATATTCTTGATAATTAGCGCTTGCTAATGAATTTGTTCCTAAATCAGCAAATTCAATATTATTTTTTTGAAAAAAATCTTTAATTGCTTCTTTTACTAAATATCCTGCATGATCGCTTCCTAAAAATATCATTTTACTCTCCTTCTAAAGCCTGTTTTATTTGCTCAATACTAATTTCACCTACACGAACAATTTTATGAGTATCTAAATTATAAATTGTCGAAGGTAATGATGAATATGATTTTCCCTCAACGATTAATAAATTTGATTTCTGTTTTGAATCAAAGAATTTATTTATAGCTTGTTCAGTGTTAGCAAAAGTATTTTCACCACTTATATTAGCACTAGAACAATATAATCAAGATACTTCATTTAATATTTCTAATATTTTTTGATGATTAGGAATACGATATGAAATATTATTATAAATAATTGTTAATTTACCAGGTCAAAATTTCTTTGCTAATTTTTGTAATTCTAAGTTAGCATTTGGTATTTGGTTTACATTTTTAATTAGTAGAACAACCTTTTTTTCTTTTGGTCTTTGTTTTATTTCATAAATTAAATCTAGATTTTTACTAAATAATCCTAGCACTGTATCAGTTTCCATTAACACCGCTTTATTATTATTTAAAAAATCTAGAATTAATTTTAAGTTATTAAATTTACATA
>JAHHTJ010000091.1 GCA_020024715.1 Mycoplasmataceae bacterium | reverse complement strand
TATTATTAATTTTTTGACCATTAGGTTTTATTATTGATCTTTTTTCGATTTATTATTTAAGTTATTTCATAAAAGAATTGAAGGATTTAGGTTTTAATCGTAGAACAAATGTTATCAAAGCATTAAATCGTGAAAATAATGATGAAGAAGAAAAGGAAAGAAAAGATGGAAAAGAATAGTATTTATAATTTAAATTTATTAGAGTTAGAAAATTGAGCAATTTCTCACGGTTTAAAAAAATATTTAGCTAAACAAGTATTTGAATGAATTTATAAAAAAAGAGTTAAGAATTTTGATGAAATAACAAATATCTCAAAAGAAGCTAAAAAATTATTAAATGAATATTTTTATTTTGAAACATTTAGTATTAAAAATAGATTAGTTGCTAAAAATGAAGCAACTATTAAATTTTTGTTTACCTTAAGTGATAATAATTTAATCGAAACTGTAATTATGCATCACAAATATGGTTATAGTGCATGTTTAACAACACAAGTTGGTTGTAATATGGGTTGTTCTTTTTGTGCTAGTGGACAATTAAAAAAAGTTCGTAATTTAACAACTAGCGAAATTGTTTTACAATTATTAACTTGTAATGAATATTTATATCAATTAAATGGTAATTTAATAACCAGAATTGTAATTATGGGAATAGGAGAACCTTTTGATAATTATGATAATTTGTTAAATGCGATGAAAATAATTAATAATCCATATGGTTTGGGTCTTGGTTATAGAAAAATCACCATTTCTAGTTGTGGATTAATGGATAAAATGCTAGCTTTTGCTAAAGAAATGCCTCAAGTTAATCTTGCAATTTCTCTTCATGCATCAAATGGTGAATTAAGAAACAAAATGATGCCAATATCTAGAAGATATAAATATGAAGATGTAATTAAAGGAATAGATGATTTAATTACTTTAACCAATCGAAGAATTACTTTAGAATATATCTTAATTAAAGATTTAAATGATCAATTAATACATGCTAAAGAATTAGCTAATTTATTTAAGAACAAATTAGTTTATGTTAATTTAATTCCATATAATCCAGTTATTAATAATCCATTTAATTATAAACGTACAATCAGAGCTAAAGAATTTCAAAAAGAATTAACTGATCTTGGAGTTCAATGCACATTAAGACAAGAATTTGGAACTGAAATTGATGCTGCTTGTGGACAATTAAGAGCTGTGAATATGTCTAAACCTAATATTAAAAAATAATGTATATCATTTTAATTTTTATTTAAAATATAAAATATGAACAAAATAGAATCGTTAATAGAAAAGTATTGTCCTAATGGTGTTGAATATAAGAAAATTAAAGATATAACTATTTATAAACAACCATCTAAATACATTGTTTTAAATACAAAATATGATAATTCTTTTAAAATTCCAGTTTTAACAGCTGGGAAAACATTTATTTTAGGTTATACAGATGATGAGTATGGTGTTTTTAATGGATTAAAAAACAATATTATTTTAGTAGATGATTTTACTGGTGATATCAAATGAGTTGATTTTGATTTTAAAGTAAAATCTTCTGCTACAAAATTTATTCAATCTTTTGATAATAACAAATATTCTTTAAAATTTATTTATTATTCTCTTTCAAATTTATCTTATAAAAATAATGATCATAAAAGATGTTGAATAAATACAATGTCTAATTTTAAAATAGCCGTTCCACCTATTCAAATACAAAATGAAATAGTTTCTATCCTTGATTCCTTTGCAGAACTTACAGCAGAACTGTCTTTCAGAAAGAAACAATATGAATATTATTTAAATGATTTATTTGATTTTGATAAAAATAATATTAAATATAAATTATTAAAAATTAAAGATGTATTAAAAATAAAAAGAGGAGAACGAATAACGAAAAAAGAATTAAAACAATATGGTTATCTTGTTATTAGTGGTGGTACTAATCCGTTTGGATTTTATGATAAATATAATAGAAACGAAAATACAATAACTATTGCTCAATATGGAACCGCAGGTTTTGTTAACTTCATTAGAGAAAAATTTTGAGCAAATGATGTATGTTATTCCATGGATGTTAATAAGGAAATGAACAATAAATTTGTATATTATTTCTTTAAGAAAAATCAAAATTATTTATATAGTCTTGTAGTACCTGCAACTCCATTACATCTACCTCAGGAAAGACTTGAAAATATTTTTATTCCAATTCCTTCAATAGAAGAACAAAATAGAATTGTTCAAATTTTAGATTCTTTTAATGATTTAACTACTAATTTACAAATTGGTTTACCAAAAGAAATAGAATTAAGGCAAAAACAATATGAATACTATAGAGATAAATTATTAACTTTTAAAGAGTTAAAACATTAATCTCTATCAGTATTCACTATTGAATTAAATTTTTCATAAATATTTAATAAAAGATTAGTAATTTCATTTCTTTCTTTTTCTGTATCTAATGCTTTTTGTTTATTACCAAAACCAAAAGAAGTTGTTTTATTCATTAAATTAGTTAATTTATATCCACTCAAATCAAATTTATTATTATCT
>JAHHTJ010000090.1 GCA_020024715.1 Mycoplasmataceae bacterium | reverse complement strand
ATCCAAATTTAATGAAAACTTTAATTAATAAATTTATAAGAACAAAAAAAATTAAAGTTAATAATAAAAAAGTTGAAAATAATTATCGATTACAAGAAAATGATCAAATATACGTATATCTTAGCAATGATACATTAAATAATCAAAATGAAAGATTATTTAACAAGAATGAAAACGATTTAGCTTTTTTAAGTGCAAATGATGATTTAGATATTAATTATGAAGATCAAAACTTAATAATTGTAAATAAACCAGCTGGTACATTAGCACATAGTGCAAAAACGTATGATCATAATGCACTGATTGATAAAATTAAAAAGTATTTATATAAAAAAGGTGAATATAATCCAGAAACAGAAAATACTTTTGCTCCTGCTTTAAGTAATAGATTAGATCGAAACACTTCTGGTTTAGTTATTGCTTCTAAAAATTATAAAACATTAAAAAAAATTAATGAAGCTATTGAAACAAAACAAATAAAAAAATATTATTATACTTTTGTGTATGGTAAATTTGAGCAAAAAGAAGGTTTATTAAAACATTATTTAAAAAAAGATGAATCAAAAAATCTAGCTATTATTAGCGAACAAAAATTTTTAGCAGCAAAAATTAGTTTATTAAAATACAAGGTTAAAGCTTATTATCCAAATGATAATGTATCACTAATAGAAGTAGAACTATTAACAGGAAGATTTCATCAAATTCGTGCACAATTTAGTTTTATTAATCATCCTTTAGTTGGTGATGGAAAATACTATAATCCTAAAAAACATAATTTTAATAAACTTAATTATGATCATCAAATACTAATTGCATATAAATTAGAATTTCAAGAAGATTTAGCAACATATTTTTTTAGAATAAAACATAATATGGTATTTGAACTTCCAAATACTTTTAAAACTTTAAAAACTAAATATCTTTTCAAATAATTAGAATTAAAAAGTTTAAGAAATTAATAATTCATATTATTTCATAATTTTTAAAATAATTTTTGGTAATTTAATCATTTCTTCATTAATAGCTACATTTGCTAAAAAGCGTTGTTCCAAAGATAAATTTATTAAATCATTAGCATATAATGTTGCAATTGTTTCTCCAAATTTTACATATTCATTAGTTTTTTTATTTAAAAAAATACCAGCAGCATAATCTAATTTATCATTTTTAGTTTTTCTTCCAGCTTTTAATTCCACTGCAATTAAACCAATTTCTTTTGCAGATAAATAATTTATATAACCACTTTTATTTGCTTTAATTTCTAATTTATATTTTGGATTTCAAAAAGAGTTATTTTTCAATGATTCATAATCAGCACCTAAACCTACTCAATAATTAATTGCACACTTATAAGCTAGTTGATTATCTAATACTTTTTCATATTCTTTTTTTGCAAGTAATTTATTTTTAAATTTTTTAGTCGCTAGTAAAATATCAACTATCAATTCTTCAATTAATGTTTTTAAATCAGTTGAAGCTTGTTTAAAGTCTTTTAAAAATGCTATTGCTTCTTGAATTTCAATTTGATTACCAATACATCTTCCTAATGGTTTTTGCATGCTTGTTAGATGAATTATTACTTTTCGTTTCATTTTTTTAGCAATTTTTAAAATTAAATTTGCTAATGAAACTCCTTCTTTAATATTTTTGCAAAAAGCACCATTCCCAACTTTAATATCTAAAAAAACATAATCACTATTTATGATAAATTTCTTGCTTAAAATACTACTAGCAATTAATGGCAAGGAATTAACAGTTCCTGTTACATCTCTTAGTGCATATATTTTTTTATCAGCTGGAACAATTTCTTTTGATTGCATGATATTAAACATGAAATATTTATCAATTAATTCTTGATAATTAGTTAAATTAGTTTTTACATTAATTGAATCTAATTTATCAATAGTTCCACCAGTAAACGATAAACCTTTTCCAGACAATTTAGCAACATCATAACCTAATGCTACAAGAATTGGCAAAATAATTAATGATACTTTATCACCAACTCCACCTGAACTATGCTTATCAATAATTAAATTAAACTTATTTCTTGAACTAACATTAATTCTTTTGCCACTATTCATCATTGCTTTTGTTAAAAAATATGTTTCATTTACATTCATACCATTTAACAAAATGCACATCAAAAATGCACTCATTTGATATTCTGGTATCAAATCATTCACAAAATTATTAATTACAAAATTAATTTCTGATTCTGTTAAAGAAATTTTGTTTTTCTTTTTTTCAATAATCTCTAAAATATTCATATTTAATTATCACATAAAACAAATACTTAATTTTAAATAAAATAATGATTATATATTTATACTACTAAAATAATTAATAAAAAAATGTTATAAAAAGCATCTATTTAATACCGTATTTTATTTTTACATAAAAAAAACATATCTATTGATATGTTTATGGCAGGAGTAATAGGATTCGAACCTATACACGCAGTTTTGGAGACTGCAGTTCTACCGTTAAACTATACTCCTATATATAGATAAGTAAATTTTATAATACTATTAACAATTAAAAAAATAAATAATGTGATTAATTATTATAAAATCATTTTAAAGA
>JAHHTJ010000009.1 GCA_020024715.1 Mycoplasmataceae bacterium | reverse complement strand
CCATTAAAATAAGCATTAACCATCAAAATGTTTCATGCTTCATCATTAGTTGGATAGTTTTTAATTGTAATTAATGCTTTAATTATGCTAACTAAATTACCATAATTATAATTACTAGTTCAATATCAATCAGACTCATTATTATTTATAATGCTATTAATACAATCAATAATTAAATAAAGAAAAGCTTGATTTAAATTTTCTTTTGTATTAGATAAAAGATACTTTTTATCTATTATTACAACATTAGGAATAGAAGTAAAAGAAATAACACCTTGAGCTTTATTTAAGGTTGAATTATAAGCAATACTTAATCCATTAGAACAAGAACCATTACTAATGCTTAAAACAATGCTAACAATCGGATAAGCTACAGTTTTAATAGCACCTGGATCATTGATATAATGTCATACCGAATGATGTAAAGATTTATTAGGAGTATAGATTGCTAGAATTTTAACAAAATCAATTACTTTATTTCCACCAATACTAATTAGTAAATTAGCTTTCTTTTTTTCAAATAAAATACTAGCTTCATAAATTTCATTAACATCAACATAAGAATATGATAGTTGATAAATAAAATATTGAATGTTATTTTTCTTTAAAATTTTTATTAAATCTTGCAATGCTATTGAATTAAATCCAGATTCTGAACAGACAATAAAAACAGATTTAAAATCTTGTGATTTTAATTCATGTTCTAAATTATTAATTGCTTCATCGTTAAAATATAATTTTGGTGTTAATTGAAATACATTCATTAATATGCCTTAAACTTTTTATTTATTTCTCGCTTTAAATCACGTTCTTTTATAGTTTGACGTTTATCATAAATTTTTTTACTTTTTGCTAATGCTAATTCAAGTTTAATTTTATTGTTTTTTGCATAAACACTTAAAACAATAATTGCTAATTTATTTTTTTTAGCTTCAAAAAACAATTTATTAATTTCTTTTTTATGCAAAAGCAATTTTCTATTTCTTAATGGTTCTAAATTATGAATATTACCATGATCATAAGGTGCTATATGCATATTAATTACATATGCTTCATTTTTTTTATTAATAACAAATGCATCAGAAATATTCAAATTATTTTTAATAATTGATTTAACTTCTGTACCGCTTAGAATAATTCCGGCTTCAATTTTTTCAATAATAAAATATAAAAAATGTGCTTTTTTATTTGTTGCAAAAATTTTCATAATTATAATTTTTTTACTAATGCAAAATCAATTTTTTTCGTTTCTTTATTTGCACTTATAGTTTCTACTTCTACCTTATCACCAACATGTAATTCAATTCGAGAATTTCTACCAATTAATGTTGAAGTTTCATCATTGTATGTATAAAAATCATTTCGTAAATTTGTGATATGAATTAATCCTTCAATAGTATTGTCTAATTGTACAAATACACCAAATTTATTAACAGATGTAATAATACCTTCATAATGTTCATTTATATGTTTAGTCATATATTCAGCAAATTTCATTTCATTTACATCAAAACCTAAATGAGTAGCTATAACTTCTTTATCGCTTGATAATTTAGCAAATTCTTTAATATCTCTTTTAATATTTCTTCTTTCTTCATCGCTATATTCATCTTTATCAAACAAATACATATGAAACAACTGACTTACTAAAGTATCTGGAAATCTTCGAATTGGAGATGTAAAATGTGTATAGTTATCACTAGCTATTCCAAAGTGTCTGCTTAATTCTTCACTATATTTAGCTTTAGACATTGATTGTAATAATACTTTTCTAGCAATTTCAATCATATTATGTTGTTCATTATCTTTTAATCATTTAGCAATCTTTTTAGAAGTAATATCACTTAAATCTAATCTAGAATTAAAATTAATTCTTTTTAGTAATTTATTGAATTCTTGAATTTTAATAGCATCTGGTTTTTCATGTGTTCTATAAATAAAAGGAATATTATTATCTAAAGCAAAAATTGTCGTTGCTTCATTTGCAGCAATCATAAAATCTTCAATCATTTTTTGCGCTTCACCAGTTTCATATAATTCAATATCAATTGGAAAACCAGTTTCATCAACAATTATTTTTGGTTCTTTGATATCAAAATCAATAAATCCTTCTTCATTTTTCTTTTTTCTTAAAATTTCGTGTAATTCTTTAGCATTATCTAGCATTTTTATGATGTTTTTATCATCATTATTTAAATTATTTTTTAAATTAAAATAATCATTAACTTCATCATAACTAAATCTTCTTTTACTTTTAATAGCTGCTGAATAAACTTTAATATCTAAAAAATTTCCTTGATTATCAATATGCATTTCGCAATTAATACTAAATCTAACTACATTAGGATTTAATGAACACAAATCATCAGAAATTATATGTGGATACATCGGAATTACTCGATCAGTTAAATAAATTGATGTTCCTCTTTTTAATGCTTCTTTTGCTAATGGTGAATTATATTTTACAAAATGTCCTACATCAGCAATTGCAACATTTAAAATGTATGAATTATCTGGTAATTTTTCTAGATAAAAAGAATCATCATAATCTTTACTTGATGTAGGATCAATAGTAATAAAATTTTTATCTGTTAAATCTTTTCTATTTTTATTATTTTTTGGATCTCAATCAATTTTTAATTTATTAGCAATATCTAAAATTTCTTGAGGAAATTCAGGTTCTACACCCACATCATAAACTAAAGATAAAATATCATTTCCTACATCTGATTCATGTCCAATTATTTTTTTAACTTCAGCAATCGCAACATCTTCTTTATATTCTTGAACATTGAATAATATTTTGCTTCCATGAACTAACTGCGAAAAATCATTTAATTTCACATCAAAATAAAATTTTTGATCATCAACTTTTATTGCATAATTGTTTGGACTTATTAATTTAAATGTTCCTGTAAAATAATTTTTTTTATGCTCAATAACTTTATTTACTTGAGCATCTAAATAGTTTGATGGTTTTTGATCCTTGGTAGTAATCATTTTTAATAAAGATATTTCTACCATATCACCATCTAATGCACCATTTAATTTAGTTTTTGGTACAAAATATTTAGCTTCCTTTTCATTTGCTAATGAAACAAAGCCATTTTGACTTGAGTTAATTCTAATAACTCCTTGAATTACTTCTTTGCTGATTATTTCGTCAGATATCAAATGTTTAATTACTAAAGATTTACTTGTGCTTAGTTGTTTTATCTCACCATTATCAATCATTGCAATAATACTATTTTCAATAATTTTAGTATTATTAATGTGATATTGTCTTTTTAATTTATTGATTAAGATGTGAAGAGGAATTGGACGATTATCTTCTTTAATTAAAATCTCAGAAATTGCTTGGTGATAAGGAATTTGCTTCATTTAATTTACCAACCTAATCGTGATTCCAGTAGCAATTAAGATAATTACTAAAATAAACATAATAATTTGTAATATCTTAATGATTCCGCGATCTTTAGTTTTACGAAATAATTCTAAATCTTCTCCAGCTAAAGCAGCAAGACCACCACCTGGTGTTCCAGCATATGCTAGTAATAATCCAATAATTAGAATGATAACTGCTAAAATAAATAAAAATATATCTATACCTGTCATGTTAGTTATTTATGTATTTGTACTTGTTATAATATTATACTTGTAATATAAGGAATCTAAAAATGAAAAGAAGTTATTTTAATAATGATAGTGATACATCTAAAAATGCAAAAAGCATTCAAGAAGTATATGAAGATGTAAATAAGATTAAATTAGTTGGTTCTGATAAGGTTAAATATAATTTTAAATCCATTATTTCTCCAATTAGTGCAATTCGTTCATTAATTACTTTAAGTGCTGCAAAAAGAAAATACGACAAATACGTTAAGGAAGATAAACCAGTAGATACTGCTAATGAAAGATATAAATATGTTGACAAATTAATTAAAAGCATCTTAAATTACAAAAGAGTTAAGTTTCATGAATTTGGTTTTGATCATGTACCTAAAACTCCAGTTTTATATATTGCTAATCATAAATCCAATATTGATGCATTATTGCTTTTAAGAGTAACTTATCAACATTATGAATTACCATTTGTAAGAGTAGTTGCTAAAAAAGAATTAGATGATTCTAAGAAAAGAAGTTATGCTTTTAAATTAATTGATACTATTTTTGTTGATCGTAAAGATATTCGTAATTTAAATCAAGTTATAAATGAATTAGTTGATGCTTCTAAGAATGATTCATCTCTATTAATTTTTCCAGAAGGAACAAGAGTTGAAGGAGATCAATTGCAAGAGTTTCATAGTGCTTTATTAGAAGTTGCTGTACAAACTGGTATTCCAGTTGTACCAGTATGTATTTTTGGTACTGATGGTTTTTTAACTAGCGATAAGAATAAAAAACCAAGATATAAAATAAATGAAATTGTGGTTGATGCATTAGAACCAATTAAATATTCAGAATATATGCATTGAGGTAGAAAACACTTAGCAGAAGTTTTAAAAGAAAGAATTCAAAATCGTTATGATTTATGAAAAAAACATTATGAATATATGGAATCTAACGAATTTAAAAAACTAGAAAAGAAAAACCCATTAAAAGCTAATAAAGAACTAAACTCAAAAGAAAAAGAACATATAAAGGCAAAAATGGATAATTAATATGAAGCAATATCTAGAATTATTGGATTTGGTTTTAAAAAAAGGTACTTATTCAAAAAATCGTACCGACATTGATGCTTATAGCTATTTTGGTACTCAAAGTCGTTATGATTTAAGTCAAGGATTTCCTTTAGTTACAACTAAAAAAGTTTTTTTTAAAGCTGTAGTTCATGAATTATTATGATTCATTAGTGGTTCAACCAACATTAAATATTTAGTAGATAACAATGTTAGGATTTGAAATGAATGACCATATGAAAAATTCAAAAAAGATCAAGCTTTTAATAATGAAAGTATTGATGAATTTATTAACAAAATTAAAACCGATGATAATTTTGCTAAGATGTATGGTGATTTAGGTCCTGTGTATGGTAAACAATGAAGAAATTTTAATGGTGTTGATCAATTAAAAAATGCTATTGAACTAATTAAGAATAATCCAACTTCTAGAAGAATTATTGTTTCAGCCTGAAATCCTTGTGAAATAAATGATATGGCATTACCACCTTGCCATAGTTTATTTCAATTTTTTGTACAAGATCATAAGTTACATCTACAACTTTATCAAAGAAGTGCAGATTTATTTTTAGGTGTTCCTTTTAATATTGCTTCTTATGCTTTATTATTAATTCTAGTAGCAAGCGTTACAAATTTAGAACCAGGAGAATTTATTCATACCATTGGAGTTGCACATATTTATGTTAATCATTTAGAACAAGTTAAAGAACAATTACAACGAACCCCAAAGAAATTACCAAAAATTAAATTGCTAAAAAAATATGATGATATTACTAAATTTAAGTTTGAAGACATTGAACTTGTTGATTATGATTCATACCCAGCAATTAAAGGAAAGGTTGCTGTTTAATGATTAAAATGATTTGGTGTGAAGATTTAGATCATGGAATTGGTAAAAATAATCAAATTCCATGAAAATTAAAACAAGATCTTTTATTCTTTAAAGAACAAACTATAAATAACATAGTAGTAATGGGGAAAAAAACTTGAGAATCATTACCATTTAAACCACTAAAAAATCGTGATAATTATGTTTTAACAAGAGATCATAATTATCAATTAAATCAATTAAATACACATGTAATTTATAATTATTTAGAAATCTTAGAATTAAATAAACATACTGATAAAACGATTTTTATAATTGGTGGAAAACAAATTTTTGAATTGTTTTTTGCTTATGCTGATCAACTTATTATTAGTAAAATTAATAAATCTTATAATTGTGATGTGATATTAAAATATAATTTAGACAAATTTAAATTGATAAAAACTGAAGATAAAATCGATTTTATTGTCAATTATTATCAAAGAATTTAAAAAAATGGAAACTTTAGAAACACAAAAAAACACATGGAAGATCAAGATTGATGATTATTATGGTCCTCTTGATGCTTTATTAAAAATAATTGATAAAAATAAAATGACAATTTTAAAAATTGACATTAATAAGATTACTAATCAATATTGTGATTATGTTGATGAATTAATTGCTAAAGCTTTATCACAAAAAGAATTAGATGAATTAAGTGATTATTTATATATTGCTCATCATTTAATTTCTTTAAAAGCTAGATATTTAATTCAAGAACAAAATCGTTTAAATAACATTGAAGATAATTTTGATTGAAGCGAGGAAGCATTAGCAAAATTATTGGTTTTAGTACAAAAATACAAAGAAGCAATGGTTAATTTAAGCCAAAAGCAAAGTGAACGTTTATTAATGTTTACTAAACACTCTGAACCATTTGAAAAATATCTTCCTGCTGATTTTAATTTTGAGAAACTCCCAGATCATTTAAGTTCAAGTATCTTTTTAAAATATTTAGAAGAATTTAATGAATTAGAAGAAGAAAATTTAATTTCTGTTTCAGAATATGAAATATTTGATATTTCTACTCTTGAAGTACAAGAAAGAATTTTAAAATATTTACAAAGAAAAAAAATACCAGTTTATTTTTCAACGATGTTTAAGGATTTTTATCAAGAAGAAAAATTTCAACGTTTTTATTTAGTAACTTTATTTATTGCTGGTTTAACATTAGCTAATGAGAATAAAATTTCTTTATATGATCAAGATAATGAAATCATTTTAGAATTGAAATAGGAGTTTATTATGAATTTAGAAAACGAAGACAAAGTATTAATTGAAGCCGCATTATTTGTTGCTGGTGAAGCTGGATTAACAAACTCTGAATTAAGCATGTTATTAGATAAAGATGTAAAAGAAGTAAAGATAATAATGCAAGATTTAGCACATTATTATCGTAGCAATTTAAATATTGCATTTGAAATCAGAATTTATGATAATAAATATAAAATGCTTACAAAACCTGAATTAAATAATAAATTATTAAGGTTAGCAAAAATTAAATATAAAAATCCATTAACTAAAAATTTAATGGAAATCTTAACTGTTATTGCATATAATGGACCAATAACAAAAAAAGAAATTGAAAAAATTAAACCAGGTTTTAGAAAAATTAAAATTGATGAAGAAGGAAATAACAATATAAATAATGAATCAACATGTGATTATGCATTAAGAAGATTAAGAGAACTAGAATTAATTGAACCAATTATTTTAAGTACAGTTACTGGTTCGCCTTACGCATATAAAATCACTGGTAAATTTTTAGATTTATTTGGTTTAAAAAGTCTAAAAGATTTACCAGGAATTAAGAAGGATGAAAAACCTGATCTTTCTAGTGTTGATGTAGAATAATTGTCTCTAAAATTATTAATAATAAAAAAATGCATCTAATTAATGGTGCATTTTTTATTTAGAATAAAAAAATTGATTCGTAATAATATTTTTAATAATTGTTATGTCATAGATAGTATTATTTATAAAATAATAATAATAGATAAAGAATAATTAAAATGAATATGACATATTATTGGAATTAATTATGAGTGAAAAGTTAACAGAAGAAGACACAAAAAGACTATATATAACTCCCCAACTAGAAAATGCTGGATGAAAAAATTTGATTAAGATGGAATATCACATCACTGAACCTAAAAATGTTTTAAAAAACAATAAGATTAATAAATCAAATGGTAAATTTGCAGATTATCTTTTACGTTTCAAGGATAATGTCAATCAATTTGCTGTTCTTGAAGCAAAATCGTATGATATTTCAGCAGATAAAGGAATTCAACAGGCTATAGAATATACTGAAATGCTTAATTTACCTTATGCATTTTCAAGTAATGGAAGAACATATATTGAACATGATTTTATTAAAGGAACAGAAAATGAGTATCCTTTAAGTAATTTTCCAACTGTTGATGAATTGATGGCACGATACAAAAACAGTGTAGATGAAAATACATTTTTAATTAATACTACTGCTGGTTTTTATTCATCAGACTTTAAAAGAACACCTAGATATTATCAATTAGTTGCAACAAAAAAGGTTTTAGATGCAATAATTAATAAAAAACAAAATCGAATTTTATTAGTAATGGCAACTGGAACTGGTAAGACTTTTACTATTTTTCAAATTATTAATTTTTTAATTAAAAATAAAATTAAAAGAAGAGTTTTATATTTAGCTGATAGAAATATTTTAATTGATCAAACAATGTGTCAAGACTTTAAACCATTTCAAAAAATTATGACTAAAATTGAAAAAAGAAAAATGAGTGATGAATATCAAATATATATGAGCTTATATCAACAATTAATTAGTGAAGATGGTGAAGAAAAATTTAGATATTATGATAAAGATTTTTTTGATTTAATTGTGATAGATGAATGTCATAGAGGTTCAGTAAAAGATGATTCATTGTGAAGAAAAATACTAGAATATTTTGATTCAGCAACTCAAATTGGTTTAACAGCAACTCCAAAAGAAACTAAAACTGAATCTAATATTTCATATTTTGGTGAACCTATTTATGAATATTCTTTATCAAATGGTATTAATGATGGATTTTTAGCACCATATATAGTTATTAGAGAAGTTATTAATGTAGATGCTGAAGGATATGTACCATATCATAATGAAAGAGATGATAATGGTAAATTGATTGAAAATCGTGAATATAATAGTACAGATTTTGATCGAAAACTAATTATTGATGAAAGAACGCAATTA
Source organism: Mycoplasmataceae bacterium (assembly GCA_020024715.1). Taxonomy (GTDB): domain Bacteria; phylum Bacillota_I; class Bacilli_A; order Mycoplasmatales; family Mycoplasmoidaceae; genus RGIG1987. The sequence continues at coordinate 4,186 of JAHHTJ010000009.1, read as the reverse complement.
GTAGCTCGTGAAGTCACTAGATTTTTAAAAGAAAGCAATGATCGATATCAAAAAACAATTGTTTTTTGTGTTGATATTGATCATGCCGAAAGAATGCGCAGAGCCTTAATAAATGAAAATAATGATTTAGTTAAAGAAAATGCTAAATATGTTATGAAAATAACAGGCGATGATAAGGAAGGAAAAGATCAATTAGATAATTTTATAGATCCAAATGAAACTTATCCAGTTATTGTTACAACTTCAAAATTACTAACTACAGGTGTTGATTGTAAGACGTGCAAATTAATTGTTTTAGATACAAATATAGAATCAATGACTGAATTTAAACAAATTATTGGACGTGGTACAAGATTATATCCAGAAAGAAATAAGGAATTTTTTACCATTATGGATTTTAGAGGAGCTACTAGAAAATTTTCAGATCCTAATTTTGATGGTGAACCAATTTGTATTAAAGAAATAAATAATATACATGAAAAATTAGTAGATAATGATGTAGCTTTAGAATTAAATAATGTTGAAAAAACACAAAATAATAATGAAAAATATAAACTAAGTGGTAAGAATGTTTATTTAATCAATCAAACAACCAAAGTATTAAATAGTGACGGAAAATTAGAAGAAGAAAAATATATTGATTATACAAAAAATATAATAATTAGTAAATTTCCTGATTTTAATGCATTTATAAAAAAATGAATTGAAACTAAGAAAAAATCAGAAATATTAAATGAATTTGACACATCAATTGATTTTTCTGTTTTAAAATCTATCTTAAATTTGCAAGATATAGATGATTTTGATTTAATAAATAACATTGCATACAATATAAAACCATTAACTAAATCTGAAAGAATAAAAAATCCAAAATTACAAGAATTTTTAAAACAACAAACAGAAAATACAAGAAAAGTTTTAAATGCATTATTAGATGCATATTTAGAAAATGGAATAATTGATTTAGAAAATCCTAGCATTTTAAATAATGAACCATTTAGAAGTATGGGAAGTCCATCAATGATTATCCATCAATGATTTGGTGGTTTGTCTAAATACAATAATGTATTATATAAACTTGAAGATTTATTATTTTCTATTTAGTTAAAAGGAGTAAAAATGGATTTAAATTTTATTAAGAATTTACAAAATATTATGCGACAAGATAAAGGTGTTAATGGTGATGCTCAACGTCTTGAACAAATTGTTTGATTATTATTTTTAAAAATATATGACATTAAAGAACAAGACTGAGAAGTTACAATAAATGGTTATAACTCTATTATACCTGATGAATTAAAATGAAGAAATTGAGCACATAATAGAAGTAATTCAAGCTTAACAGGTGATGAATTAATAAACTTTATAGATAATAAGTTATTTAAAACATTAAAAAATATACCATTAAATGAAGATACACCTAATAAGCACAGGATCGTGAAGGAAGCATTTGAAGAAATCAATAACTATATGAAGGATGGAACATTACTTCGTAAAGTTATTAATGTTATTGATGATTTAGATTTATCAGAATATAAGGATCGTCATGTTTTTGGTGATATTTATGAAAAATTATTAAGCGGATTACAATCTGCTGGTAATTCTGGTGAATTTTACACACCAAGAGCATTAACTGATTTTATTGTTCAAGTTATTAATCCAAATCCAACTGATCAAATTGCAGATTTTGCTTGTGGTACTGGTGGGTTTTTAATATCTTCTTTAAAATTATTGGAAACTAAAATTAAATCAGTACAAGATCGAGAAATAATTAGATTGCATGGAAATGAAGTAAAACAATTACCATATATTTTATGTTTAACCAATATGTTATTACACGAAGTTGATTCGCCAGAAATAGAACATATTAATAGTTTAGAAAGAAATATAAGAGATTATACAGAAAATGACAAATTCGATGTCATCATAATGAATCCACCTTTTGGCGGAAGTGAAAAGAAAGAAATTTTAAATAACTTTCCTTTAGATCTAAGATCTTCAGAAACAGCAGATTTATTTGTTAATGTTATTATGTATCGTTTGAAATATCAAGGAAGAGCAGCTGTAATTTTACCAGATGGTTTTTTATTTCAAACTGATTCATCAGTTAAAATTAACATTAAAAAGAAACTATTAGAAAAATTTAATCTTCATACCATAATAAGACTACCTAATAGTGTTTTTGCTCCATACACATCTATATCTACAAATATCTTATTTTTTGAAAATACTAAACCTACTAGTGAAACATGATATTATCGTTTTGATATGCCAGAAGGATATAAGCATTTTAGTAAAACAAAACCAATTTTATTAAAACATTTTGATCCTGTATTTGAATGACTTAAAAATAAACATGAAATAATAGATGAATCAGGAAATTATAAAGCAAAAAAATATACTTTAAAAGAAATTATTGACAATAATTATAATCTTGATTTATGTGGATATCCTCATGAAACAGAAGAAATATTACCGCCAGAACAATTAATTTCAGAATATTTAATTAAACAAAATGAACTAAATCAAAAAATAGATAAAACATTATCATTAATTAAAGAATTAATAAATAAAAAATAATATGACAACAGAACAATTAAAAAAATCGATTATTCAATATGCAATAGAAGGTAAATTAGTTAATCAAGATCCAAATGATGAACCTGCTATTAGTTTAATTAATAAGATAAATCAAGAAAAACAATTACTTATTAAAGCAAAAAAGATTAAATCTGATAAAAATGAATCTTTTATCTTTAGAAAAGGTAATTCTTTTTTTGAACGAATTGGAAAAATAGAAAAATGTATTGATGATGAAATACCTTTTAAAATACCTGATTCTTGAGAATGGGTGAGGTTTATTCAAATAGGAAAATGTAATAATGGTTTAAGTTATACACCTAATGATATAAGTGCAAGCGGGATAATTTTATTAAGATCAAATAATATAAAAAATGAAACAATTAATTTCGATAACATAATTAGGATTAAAAAAGATATCCCAAAATCATGTATATTACAAGAAAATGATATTTTTATATGTTTAAATAATGGAAGTAGAAATTTAGTTGGTAAAACAGCAATTTATAAAGAAAAAAACGAAGTCGCATTTGGGTCATTCATGGGGAAAATAAAGACTAAATTTCATAAATTTCTTTTTATTTTTCTAAACTCAAATCTATTTAAGGAACAATTAACAAATATTAAAACAATGACAATAAATAGAATAACTATATCGATGTTAAATAATCTTTTAATCCCTCTCCCTCCTCTTCAAGAACAAGAAAGAATAGTAAATAGAATAGAAGAATTATTACCATTAGTAAATCAATATAAAAATGATTATGATGAATTAAATACATTACAAAATAAATTATTTGAAAAATTAAAGAAATCAATTATTCAATATGCAATAGAAGGCAAATTAGTTAATCAAGATCCAAATGATGAACCTGCTATTAGTTTAATTAATAAGATAAATCAAGAAAAACAATTACTTATCAAAGCAAAAAAGATTAAACCAGATAAAAATGAATCTTTTATCTTTAGAAAAGGTAATTCTTTTTTTGAACGAATCGGAAAAATAGAAAAATGTATTGATGATGAAATACCTTTTAAAATACCTAATTCTTGGGAATGAGTAAGATTAAAAAATATAACAGAATTAATCACATGCGGATATGCATCAACACCAAAATATTCCAACAATAAAAATGGAAAAATGTTTTTATCGGCAAGAAATGTTAAACCATATAAATTAATTTTAGACAATCCTAAATATATAACTTTTGAATTATTTAATAAAATAACAAAATCATGTTACCCCCATTATGGTGATATTCTTTTAACAAGAGTTGGAGCAGGAATAGGTGAAGCTACTTTAGTTAATATACATAATGAATTTGCTATTTATGTAAGTTTGTCATTAATAAAATTAATAAACTATTATGATTTAAATAATAATTACTTCATACATGTGATAAATTCCAATTTTTGTCAATCCTTTTTTAAATCTAAAACATTAGGAAAAAATTTTTCTGTTGGCAATCTTAATGTTAAATTGATCAAAGAACTTATTATTCCTCTCCCTCCTCTTCAAGAACAAGAAAGAATAGTAAGAAGAATTAAAGAACTTCTAGAAATTGCGAAGGAAATTAAATAATATGGCTGATTTAAATTGATTAAC
>JAHHTJ010000089.1 GCA_020024715.1 Mycoplasmataceae bacterium | reverse complement strand
AAAAATAGAAAAAAAATGAAAAGAAGATTTTTATAGTAAAAATGTTTTTAAATTTAAGGATGATTTAAATAAAGAAAAATTTTATATTTTAGATATGTTTCCTTATCCATCAGGTGCAGGATTACATGTTGGGCATCCAAAAGGTTATACTTTTACTGATGTAATTAGTAGATATAAAAGATTAAAAGGATTTAGCGTATTGCATCCAATGGGATTTGATGCTTTTGGTTTACCAGCTGAGCAATATGCTTTAAAAAATAATAAAAATCCAGCAGAATTTACTAAGCAAAATATTGAAAAATTTAAAAATCAATTACAAACATTAGGTTTTGATTATGATTATGATTTAGTAGTTGATACTACTGATCCTAATTATTATCAATGAACTCAATGAACATTCATTCAAATGTATAAGCATGATTTGGCTCAATTACAAGAAATTGAAGTTAATTGATGTGAAGAATTAGGAACTGTTTTAAGTAATGAAGAAGTAATTTTAGATGAAAATAATAATCCAGTTAGCGAAAGAGGTTCTTATCCTGTTACTAAAAGAAAAATGTGACAATGGGTTTTAAAAATTACTAAATATGCTGATCGTTTATTACAACAATTAGATTTATTAGATTGACCAGAATCATTAAAAGAAATTCAAAGAAAATGAATTGGAAAAGAAATTGATCAAAATGGTCATGTATCTTATCATTTAAGAGATTGAGTATTTTGTCGTCAAAGATATTGAGGAGAACCATTTCCAATTTATTATGATGAACAAAATCATCAATATATTGATGAAAATTTACCATTAAAACTTCCTATAATTAATGAATATAAACCAAATAAGGAATATGGTTCTCCTTTAGCAAATGCAAAGGAATGAATATATTTTTCTAAGGATAATGTTAATTATAAAAGAGATATAAATACAATGCCACAATGAGCTGGTTCATGCTGATATTACTTAGGATATATTTTGAAATATTTAAATCCAAACTATGAACCATTAAACTCAAAAAAAGCAAAAGAAGCTTTTGATCGTTTAATGAATGTTGATTTATATGTCGGAGGACAAGAACATGCTACATTGCATTTAATTTATGCACGTTTTTGATTTATGTTTTTACAAGACATTAATATAATTAACCAAAAAGAACCTTTTCAAAAATTAATTAATCAAGGAATGATTTTAGCACCAGATGGTAGAAAAATGTCAAAATCATGAGGAAATACCATTGATCCTATGGAAATTATTGATAAATATGGAGCTGATTCATTAAGATTATATGAATGTTTTATGGGCCCAATTACTGCTACCTTACCCTGAAATGATAATGATTTAGTAGGAGTATATAAATGAACAAACAGAATCTTTAAAATTTATAATGAAAACTTAGATTTTAATTTAGTAAAAGATGATGAAGAAGTAATAATTAAATTAGATAAAACAATTAAGAATGTTGGTGAATTAATTGAAACATATAAACATAATGTAGCAATTTCACAATTAATGACTTTAACTAATGAATTTCAAAATCATAAAATTACTAAAAATACATTTAGTAAATTCTTAATAATGTTATCTTGTTTTGCGCCATTTATGAGTCAAGAAATGTGATCATTGATTCATGATGATAATTCATATGTTCATTTACAAACATGACCTTTATATGACATAAATAATGTTGTTGATAAATATAAAAAATACCCAGTACAAATTAATAAAAAAGTAAGAACTGTTATTCAAGTTCTTGCTAATAGTGATACTAAAACAATTATTCAAACATTATATAATGATGAAACTTTTAATAAAAACATGAAAAATAAAAAAATTAAAGATATCAGAATTATTAAAGATCAAATTATTTTAGTTAATTTATTTGATTAAGAAAATTTACTTCTTAAAATTAATACTAATTGGATTATTAATTCAAATTCCACTATTATAGTTTCAATTTGCATGTTTCATTGAATTAGCATTTGGATAATAAGAAATATAACAAGCTAATTTATTTGGTTGCTTTGAATTATAAGATAATCCATATAATTGATAAATTGCAATGAATGGTTTGTTATCAAACAAACTTGTTGGTTTTATCACAGAAATATCTTGATAAGTAATATCTTTAAATGCATTTTTATTTTTACTAATAAAACTAAAAATAAGAGCATAAAGATAGTATTCTATTTCACTAAAAGCAAGATATTGTAAATTATTTCTATGATCGTTATAAACTAAATTTTTAAAATTACTATAAATAATATATGGGGTTAATTTATCATATAATTCTTCTTTATTAATAGTTTTTGCTTGATTAATTGTTGTATTAAATGCATATGCATATAAAGCATCTAAATTGATATTTTCTTTATAATTTTTGTATTCATTATATGCATTAATTCCGTTTTTTGTTAATTGATTAATCTTATTAATAATTAAATTTCCAGTTGCTTCTACATCTTTTATTTGTTTTTTACTATAAATAGCAGAACAAGACACCACACTACTACTAACAATGATTATTGAACCAATTAAACTAATACTACCTAATAAAATTTTGCTTCTTTCTTTCATATACTTCCTAAAGTATTTAATAATTTTTTAAATATCAAGAATTTAATTGATTAGTTATAAATAACTCGTAAA
>JAHHTJ010000088.1 GCA_020024715.1 Mycoplasmataceae bacterium | reverse complement strand
CATCTACATTACTAAATTTTTCTTCTTTTTGATTATTCATAATTACTTCTCAATTATCAAATAAAAAATTAGCTCATTTATCAATAAAGATTGTTTCTAAACTTGTAATAATACCTCTTCCACCCATTGAGGCATCAGTTCTTTTACATATTAATTTAACTAATTGTTCTTCTGCATCATTTTTTAAATTAATAACTACATTTTTTGTTTTTTTAATTAAAGCTTTTACTTTTGTTAATTTAGCATTAATAATATTTGCAATAATAATTGGATCTTTAATAAAAACAAAAGGAACAATATTTTTTCTTCCAATTCGATTTAATAATTCTGGTCTACCTAGGGTATTTTTGAAATAGTTATCTACTTCTTTTTTAAATGCTTTTTCAATTTCTAATTTATCTTCAGAAGGTGATATTTCTTTTGCTCCTATATTTGATGTAAAAATAATGAATGATTCTGAAAAATCAATAATTTCTCCTTGACTTGATGTTAATCTTCCATCTTCTAATATTTGTAAAAATTTGTCTAATATTCTTCCATGAGCTTTTTCAATTTCGTCAAACAATAAAATTGAAAATGGTTTTTGTTTAATAGCATTTGTTAGTTCACCACCAGAATCATATCCAACATATCCAGGAGGAGCACCAATTAATCTTTGATCGCTATGTTCATGATTAAATTCAGACATATCAAAACGGATAATTCGATTTTCATCACCAAACACAAATTCACTAATTGCTTTAGCTAATTCAGTTTTTCCAACTCCAGTAGGACCAACGAAAAATAAAATTCCTTTTGGTTTTTTATTATCTGTTGTTGAATGTAAAACTCCATTCATACCAGTAAAAGAACGAATCAATGTTTGTTTTACAACTTCTATTGCACGATCTTGTCCTTTTACTCTATTTGATAATAATTCTTTTATTTTGTGCATTTTTGATGCATCTATTTTTTCTCATTCTGATTCTTTCTTGTTAAAGGTAACAATATTATAAAGTTCTTTGAATGATAAACCTTCTTCTGAATAATCAAATATAGAATTGTCAATTTTTGCAAATTGTAAAATTTCTCTAAAATTCATGCCATCAGTTAATGTAATAACTTCTTGAAAATCTTTAGTATGATCTTCTTTTGACGAACTATTTAAAATTTGATAGATATTTTTAAATTGTTTATAAAATTCTTCCCTTTCATCTTTGGATGGAAACATTAAATTCATGGATGCGAATTCAGTATTGTTTGTAATAACTAAATTATTAATAACATTTGGATTTCTAGCTAAAATTAATAATTTAACTTTATTTCTTAGAAATTTTTTAGTTTTTTGTTTGTTATTAAAATCAATAAAAGCAGATATTAATGATGATAATTGTTCTGCTTGTATTTGTGCATTTTTTTCTAAGAAAATATCAGAACATTCTAATATAAATAATCTTTTGTATGTTTTATCACTCATTTCATCATTAACAATTTTTATTGAATCATTAATCGTTTTAACAAATTCAATAAATGAAGCTGGTTGTTCTGATTTTGCTTGTGTATCGAAATCTGTAAAATCATCATCAGTATTTTCAAAATTTTCACCATCTAAATTAATATTATTGTTAATTTTTTCTAAGTAATTAATGATTCCACTATTTGGCGAAAAATATTTAATAGTATCATAGTTTAAAGATTTAGCTTGTAAACATACAAATTCAACTACTGAAATAAAGTTATTATCTGATAATTCTTTTTTAGTTTGATTATTTAATAATTGATTAAATAAATTAGATGAAGTTGAAATTATTTCATCAATATTTCCAGAACATAAAACTATATTTTTTTGTTCAATTTTAAGAATAAGTTGTTTTAATGAATTATAAAACGACATTATTTATTTTTCTCCTTATCTTTATTTGTTTGTGCCATCATCATTTGTTGTTCTAAAGGATTTCTTTTAATAATAATATTATTAATAATAAATCCAGCTTTTTTCATGTCCTCAATTAATTTTTGACTAGTTTTTTCACAAGCATGTCCAACATAATTACCTAACTTATATTTAAATTCATTATTTGAATCAATAATTAAGTTAATCTTATTATTATGATCATTTTGCATTGTTAATTTTAAAACAATATTATGATATTGATCCATATCTCAATTAACATTATCAGATAAAGTAAAATTTTGGTTCTTTAAAATATTTTGTAAGATTTTAGTAAATTGAACAATACGTTGATACTCATCAATCTTTGTTTGTAATCATGATGGAATGTCAGCTAAATCATTAATATTATCAATTTGCATGACATATTTTTTTAATCTATATTTAATCTGACTATTTAATTTACTTTCATCTATTAATTGATTAGCGTTGTTAATTCAAGTTTGATATTTTTGTTTATCATATGCTTTTTGCTGACATATTTGCATTTGTTTTTCAAATTCATTTTGAGTTAGTTTAATATCATTTTCTTGCATATAATGAATAGTCTCAATTCCTAATATTCCATATTTTATTATTGTTTTATTAATATCAATTTGACTATTATTACTAATAATTTCAAAAATATTTTTAGCTATATCATTATTTGTACTTACTTTTAAATTTGCTATTGATTTTTCTAAAGTTGACAAATTTCTTTGTAATTCAGCCATAAACATAACATATTCATTACTTTTCATAGTTTTATTAGCATTTTTCTTAATTGTTTGTATCTGTGAAGTTATATTA
>JAHHTJ010000087.1 GCA_020024715.1 Mycoplasmataceae bacterium | reverse complement strand
ATTATTAATTGTAAATAAAACCTTATCAATTCTAATATTTTTTTTAGTTAAAAATACCTTTTTAAAATTTCAATAACTTCTAATATCAATTAATTTTGCAAAAAAGATACCTATTTTTTTTCAATTAGGAATTTTATTGTTTACTGTTGATAAAATATCTACTAGAATTTTTGCTTGATCTTCGATATTCATTGGCATATTTTTTTCTTTTTTGTAATTTTTATAGTATGTGTAGAATAAAAATCAAGAAATCAGAATAAAGACAATGCCAGGAACAATTAAACCTAATGTTTGTCCTCATCCAGTTACTCCAGCTAATAATTTACCATTTGGATCTAATAAATATCTAAGATTAGTACAACCAAGAATAAAAATAGATGCTCCAAGAGATGCTAATACAGTTGCTACAAGTGATATAATTGTATATTTTCGTTGTAATTTATTGTAATCTGTATTTGATATTTTATGTGTTACAACATCTAAATCATCTTTAAAATTCTTTTGTTTATTATCATAATTTGGAGCATCTATAATTGTTTTTGTACTTTTTCATATAGCAGAAGAAAAATCATTATTCTTTGCTATATTATTTTGATTTTTTGATTCTGGAACAATATTTTCTATTACAACAGAAATAAAATTGTTAGTATTAATGTTATTTAAATTAACGCATTTTTTATCTAATTCTTTATTATTATTTACTTCTTCAGCTATTGAATTAAAAAATATATCTTTTCCAGAACCAGTTTTTCCAACAATTCCTACTATATTACTACTTGCATATTTAATAGTTTCTTTAACTTTATCATAGTATGTTGAAGAAACTAACATACTTTCTTCGTTATTAAATTTCATATTTTTATATCTTTATAATATAAGTATATATATGTACAACATTAATAATTAATAAAGATAATAATATTTTGTTTAATTAGTATTTAATTTTAGTTGTTTTAGATACATGTAAAATAATTGAATAAAATAAATTTAAATTTTTTTAATTTTTTATTTTTTTTATATATAATTATTATATTAATTTTTATTTTGCGTCTACTGGCCACTTAGCTCAGCGGTAGAGCAACCGGCTGTTAACCGGTTGGTCGAAAGTTCGAACCTTTCAGTGGCCGCCATATGGCCTGTTGGTGAAGCGACTTAACACACCGCCCTTTCACGGCGGCATTCTCGGGTTTGAATCCCGAACAGGTCACCAAGATGGAGTGTTAGCTCAGCTGGGAGAGCATCTGCCTTACAAGCAGAGGGTCGGGGGTTCAAGTCCCTCACACTCCACCATGCCGTTTTAGCTCATTCGGTAGAGCAACTGACTTGTAATCAGTAGGTGGTAGGTTCGATTCCTATAAACGGCACCATAAATTGCAAAATAGAAATTAATTTTTTTCTTAAATTTAATAAGAGATGCTTTGTTAGCTCAGTTGGTAGAGCAAGTGACTCTTAATCACTGGGTCGAGGGTTCGAGTCCCCCACAGAGCACCAGAATGCACTTGTGGCGAAACTGGCAGACGCGCTAGACTTAGGATCTAGTCCCGAAAGGGGTGGGGGTTCAAGTCCCTTCAAGTGCACCAAAGTAAAAAGAAGTCAATTTTGACTTCTTTTTTTTCATGCAAAAACAATTAAAATATAATTATGACAAAAATAATTAAAAATATTTATTTATATAATAATGAAAAAGAAATGTATGATGTAATATTTGATGAAAAAATTATTAATATAAAAAAATCAATAAATAAAATTAATAGTAAAAAAATCTTAATACCTAGTTTTATTGATCTTCACAATCATGGTGGATATGGAATTGATTTTAATAAATTAGATGAATATAATAATCAACAAATTGAAGATTTTATTAAATTTTGTTTGCAAGAAGGACTGCAAGGAATAATGATTACAACAGTTAGTGATAGTTTAGAACATTTAATAAAATTAAGTATACATATTCAAAAATTAATTGATAAATATCCATTTTTTCTTGGTTGACATCTAGAAGGACCTTTTATATCTTGTATAAAAAAAGGAGCACACCAAGAAAAATATATAACTGAAATGTATGAAAATTTTTTAAAATATTTAATTAGACAAAAATTTCATTTTCCAATTATTATTACATTTGCACCTGAAATTAAAAATAATTTATCAATTGCTAAAAAATATCAGAATTATTTTCATTTCCAAATTGGTCATACTAATGCTAATGAAAAAGAAGTATTATTAGCTAATTCTTGTGGTTTTAATAGTTTTACTCATATATGTAACGGAATGAATGAATTTAATCATAAGAAAGATCAAGCAAGTATTATGAATGCAATTTTAAATAATAATTTGTCAAAATGTGAAATTATATGTGATTATATTCATATTAATGAATCAATGCTAAGAATATTATTTAATAATCTAGATTATAAACATATTTATTTAATTACTGATTCTTTAAATTGTAAGGGTTTAAAAGATGGAATTTATATGTTGAATAATTTAGAAATACAAAAGATAAATGAATACTGCTTAATCAATAATACACAAATATTGGCTGGAAGTTGTAGTTATTATTCAACAGTATTCAAAAACTATTTAAAAATAAATAATAAAATTAAATATGCAGTTTATGCTTCATCTATTAATCAAATTAATTATCTAAAATTAAAAAATAATAAATTTAAAAAAAATAACTATGCAAATTTTTTAATTTTAAATAATTCATATGATATTGAAAAAATTTATTATCATGGTACATTAATTAAG
>JAHHTJ010000086.1 GCA_020024715.1 Mycoplasmataceae bacterium | reverse complement strand
TTTATTTTTTTTATTATAATAATTAAAATGAAAAAAAGATTAAAAACTTTTAATGCTTATATTAATTTAGTTTCTTTAATGAAAAGTATTTTTGTATTTTAGCAATCAATTATCACTATTGATAGTTGGTTGCTTTTTTTATGCATAAGAGTTTTGTCAAGAAAGGTTATATGAAAAAGAGTATCAAAAATGATGCACCTGTTATTCCTATAGTTCACAAACCTAGGAATACGCACCATAAGACTTTTGGTGAAAACATTGATCACGGTAATTTTACATTTAATAATGAAGATTACAGAAAAGCCAATGGATGAGCAAAAGTCTTTGGACACTCAAAATTCATAAGAATGTTATGAAGATTGATGTTACCAGTAATGGTATATGCAATTATTAGTTCTTTAGCTCCATTATTATTCACAACAATGATAAGTCATGCTTATCATGATGTTTATGGTACAACCATTAGTAAAATTATTTTGTATACATGAGGTAAATTTGGTAGTATCAACATTATAGTTGCAACATCTTGAGGGATTATGTTGTTCCCGATTGTTGGTAATTATATTGGAAGAAATAAACCTCAACAAATGCAAGAAGCAGTTAGATTTATTTTCTATATTATGATGATAACTTCAACTATTGGAGTAATTATAGAATTTATTTTAGCTCCAGAAATTGCACATAAATTTATCTTTAAAACTGCAGATTATACATACTATCAAGATTTAATTAATAATATTCCAATTACTGGTTCTCATGCAGTTAAAAACTTCACTTCTGCTTATCAAATTTATTATTCTGCTTTATCTATTAAATATTTCTCATTTTCTAGTTATTTTGTCGGTGTTGCATATATTTTTATTCCTATGTTTTCTGCGATGAGAAAAAATTCTGTTCTAATTACATCTACAGTTATTGGATTAATTTTCTTTGTTATTATATATTCTGCAGTTTTATTCGGAACCCAATTTGATGCAAGTAAATATTTAATTGAAACTCATAAAATTTCTAATGGTAAAACAAAAATTGTTTATATCCCTACAGAAGTTGGATATCATAATTTTGCACCTGTATTAAATTTCTCTGATGGAATTTTCTTGGGTTATCAAATCATTATGCCAGCAGTTGTAATTATTTATTGTTTCTTTCCAAAAATGTTTAAAATTTCAACATTATTCATAAAAAATTCTTTAAAAAATATTTACAATTCTATGGTTGATAAACAATCTAATTTAGAATATAAAATTTCTAAATTAGAAAATAAAAAATTTGACATCGAACATAAAATGCAATTTAACAGCATGATGGTAGAAGGATTACAAGGTCTATTAAAAAATCGTGATGAAAATGGTAATTTAAGTCCTGAACTTCGCGAATTAAATGCTAAAACACAAGAAAAAATTAATTATTATCAATCAATTATCAATAATAGTCATGATATTTGATTAAAAGAAATTGACGATTTAAATAAACAAATAAATTCATTAAAAGCTGAATTAGCAAATACTCCTTCAACTAATAAAACATTATTCTATATTGATTATAGTGAATATACTAACTTAAATAATTATGAAAGAACATTTTTATGATTTAATGGTAGTGATGTTCCATTAAAAATTGGTAAGTTTCGTTCTTGATTAATTCACACATTTCATATTCATTGTTGAGATAATAAGAATACTCAAATTTTAAGTTTTAGAGTTAGCGGTGAAACCATGAAACATGTTTGAAAAACTTCTGGTGGTGTTTTTGCTGACCAAATGTTTTATGGAGTTTTAAGTTTAGTAATTAGTATTTATGCAACTAACTTTTATGGAAATTTATTAGGTTTACAAGGATCAACTCCACAAGAAGCTGGTGAATATTATAAAGCTATTTATTTTGGAACTAGATTAATTTCTAATAACTTTTTAAATTATTTATTTGGTGGAATTTTATTATTACCTCAATACTTTGTAGCTTATTATCTTGGTAGAAATGATAAGGAAACAGCATACCACAATTCAATGATTTTAATTAATTGAGCAATTGTGTTTGGTTTCTTATTATGTTTAATTATTTTAATTTATGGTGCTTGTTATAATGAAGCACATTTTACAAAATCTATTTTTGAAACAGATTTACATACAATTTGAAGTAATGATGGTAAGACAAAATCTGTTTTAGACAATATAACATACACTAAATTTATTACAGATTGTTTTATCATGGAAGCAATATTGGCAATAGTTGAATTATTTGAAGTAGGAACTGCAATGACATTCTTCATTCTAGCATCTGGTGGATGTGTTTGAACATGATTTAGTGATCAAGTTGTAAGAATCTTAAATTTAGTTGCATTATTACTTTTATATTATGGTTCACAAAAAATTAATGGACAACCAGCAATTCCAGCAATTTATCACTATACTACAACATGTAGTGCTAACATGATTATTTATTACATTATTTCTAGAACACATGCAGTACTTCCATTATTTATTTCTTGAATCTTTATTGAAAGAGGACTAGCATTAAGATCAATTGAACAAAATCATGAAATTATAACTTCTGATTCATCTAGTTCATCTAAATTTATTCCAATTTCACCATCAACACTTGAAAAATTAAGTTTAGAAAAATTAAGAACAAGAGTTAATAACGAATATTAATTTATTTAACAACTATAAAAAAAGATAAAAAAATAGCAATTAGATATTGTGATTGCTATTTTTTCTTTTATTTATGTAATAATAAAATATAGTTATTATAAAC
>JAHHTJ010000085.1 GCA_020024715.1 Mycoplasmataceae bacterium | reverse complement strand
CAACTGGTACAACAAGTGGTTCATCAACTGGTACAACAAGTGGTTCATCAACTGGTACAACAAGTGGTTCATCAACTGGTACAACAAGTGGTTCATCAACTGGTACAACAAGTGGTTCATCAACTGGAACAACAAGTGGTTCATCAACTGGAACAACAAGTGGTTCATCAACTGGTACAACAAGTGGTTCATCAACTGGAACAACAAGTGGTTCATCAACTGGAACAACAAGTGGTTCATCAACTGGTACAACAAGTGGTTCATCAACTGGTTCAGCAGCAGTTATAGCTCAATCAATTGCAACAGCATTAAAAGGTCATCAACTAACTATTGCTGGTCAATCAAAAACTCCAACTGAATTCACAACAGCAGTACAAAAATTGTTATCATCAAACACTTTTGAATCTGGTAAGTTTGCTTCTGATTCTTCTAAAGTTACAGTAAAAACTGCTAATGAATCTGGTGGTAAATATACATTAACTATCGAATATGATGGCCATCAAGCAACAGTAACAGATATTACACTTTAGGAAGTAAATTGATAAAAGTTAAAATCTTATAATAAATAAGAAATATAATCCCTTTTTAATTCATTTTTAACTAAATCTTTCTTTATTACGTTTAAAAATTTTTTAAAACATATGTTAATAATACAAATATCAAATAATATATTTGTCTAAAAGAACATATGTTTTTTTATTTATAATAAATTAATAGCAATTTAGGAAGATATTATGCAAGAAAATAATGTAAATCAAGTTAATGAATCACTATTAGATGAAAAAATGAATGATCAACAACAAATAAGATTAAATCATTTAAATGAACTTACTAGTTTAGGATTAAATCCCTATGATGTTACAAGAGTAGATCGTACATGTACATTAAGACAATTTCATGAAAAATATGAAAAGTTTTCACATGATGAACTTCATGAAAATGGAATTAAATATCAAGAAATTGTAGCAGGAAAAGTAATGATAACTAGACAAACTTTTGGAGTTATTCAAGATTTTAGTGGTAGATTACAATTTTATATAAATAAAAAAGAATTTTCTCCCGAAAAATTTCATATTTTTAAATCTTTATTAGATATAGGAGATTACATAGAAATTCATGGTTATCCAATGAAAACTATGACTGGTGAATTAACTATTAGAATAGAAGAATTCAAAATAATAGCTAAATCATTAAGACCATTACCTGAAAAATTTCATGGTTTAGTTAATGAAGAATTAAAAGTTCGTAATAGATATATTGATCTAATCATGAATGAAGATACAAGAAAACGTTTTATAATGCGTTCTAAAATTATTTCTCAAATTAGAAACTACATGGAAAAACTAGGATATTTAGAAGTAGAAACACCAATTTTACAAGAATCTATTGGTGGTGCTTCTGCTCGCCCTTTTATTACTAAACATAACACTTTAAATCGTAATTTATATTTAAGAATTGCTACAGAATTACCATTAAAGAAAATCATTGTTGGTCAATTTGAAAAAATATTTGAAATTGGAAGAATTTTTAGAAATGAAGGAATAGATCCAGTTCATAATCCAGAATTTACTAGTATGGAAGCTTATTGTGCATATAGTGATTTAAATGATATGCAATCATTATGTGAAGGATTAATTCATGATTTAGCTAAATTAAATAATATTAATGTTGTTAAATTTAGAGATTATGAAATCGATTTAACTAAACCTTTTAGAACTATTAGTATGATCGATGCGATTAAAGAACAAACTAATATTGATTTTAAATTATTAAATGATGAACAAGCAATTCAAATTGCTAATGAATATCATATTCAAATGCAAAATCATGAAAGAACATGAGGTCATATTGTAAGTTTATTTTTTGAAACATTTTGTGAAAATAAATTAATTCAACCAACTTTTGTTATTGATCATCCGTTAGATATTACTCCATTAGCAAAAAAGAAAAAAGATGATCAAAGATTAACGTATCGTTTTGAATTGTTTATTGGAGGAAAAGAATTTGCTAATGCATATAGTGAATTAAATGATCCAATTGATCAAAAGCAAAGATTTGAAGCACAAACTAAAGAAAAAGATTTAGGTAATAGCGAAGCTAATGAAAATGATAAAGATTTTATTAAAGCAATGGAATATGCCTTACCACCAACTGGGGGAATTGGTATTGGTATTGATCGTTTAGTGATGCTATTAACAGAAACTGATTCTATTCGTCAAATTTTATTTTTTCCTACAAATAAAGAAGCTAATAAAAATTAATCATGGGAATTGATTATTTAAAACACGCTAATTACAAACCAGTATTAAAAGAAAAAGAAATGATTGCATTTTATCATCTTTTTATTAATGATTTATTAATTAAATTAAAAGAAAAATATCAATTAACTTACATGAATATTACTGTTGCTGAAATTACTAATAATGTAAGTGGAATTTATGGTGATAGAACTATTTTTTTTGAAGAATTATTTTCAAATAATTATTTTAAAATTAACAATAATTTAATTGAATTATTTTTTAACCAAGAAAAAATTATTTCTATAGTTAATGAACAAAATAAAATTAGTTTAATTAATTCTATTGTTCATGATCGTATTAATCTAAATAAAACAATTAATACAACTAATATTATTTTTACAATTACTAATAAGCATGAAATAGTATTAGAAGATTTTTATGTAGATTTAGCAAATTTAATTAATGAAACTTTAATGAAAGTTATTATGCAAATAAATAAAAATATTTCAGAATCTTCATTAC
>JAHHTJ010000084.1 GCA_020024715.1 Mycoplasmataceae bacterium | reverse complement strand
GGGAGTAGTCCAAATCTTATGTAAAACTTCTTACTAAATAAAATAGTAAGGAGTTTTTTTATGGGAAGAAAAAGTACATTTATTCAAGATAATATATTAGATACTTTTAAGGAGATTAGATGTCTAATGAATGTCTTGAATGCAACAGCGCAAGAAATTGCTGATTCTATTTCAAAAACAATTGAAGATGAATTAAATGTTTTTATTAAAGAAGAAAGAGAAAACGGAGTTTCTGTTTATAAAAATGGTTCATATACTAGAACCATTAAGTCATTGAATGGTTTGTTAAAAATTAAATATCCAATGACTAGAAATAAAAAATTTGAAAGCAAAATTCTTAATAAATATGTAAGATCTATGAATGATTTTAGTGAATTAATAGCATTACTTTTATTATTTTTTATGTCATATGAACAAATCATTGATTTAATTTATAACTGAACTGGTATAAAAATTGGACACAATTTAATAGCAAAAATAGCATCGAAAAATAAAGATAAATACGAAAATCATTTTAATTGAACAATTAATGATGATTTTGAATATATTTTTATTGATGCTTGCTATTATAAAGTTAAGAAATTATATAATCCAGAAACTGGTGAAATATGTGATTCTTGTAATGATATAGATAGAAGCAAATACATCTTAAAATCACAAGATGTGGCAATTTATACAGCAATTGGTATAGATAAAAAACGGATATAAAAGGATTTTAAGTATTAAATGTAAAATTAATGAATTAGTTAAGAATTAAACATAATTTCTAGAAAATTTAAAACAACAAATAGATTAATCAATTCAAAGTTATTTATTTCAGATGACTTAAATGAAATTACAAATATAATAAACAATTTGTTTTCAAAGATTGAAAAAAACAAAAATGTTATTCATAAAGTGAGAAATACATTGAAATATATATAGGCTAAAATAAGAAAATTATTTAAAAATGATTTTAAGAACAATGTTATACAATTTGTACAAAATAAGAATCTAAAATTTTTTTAATTAAAGTGGTCAGAAAATAATAATAACAAAGAAATTAAAATTTTTAAAAACTCGTTTAATGAAATATTAATATTTTTCAATTATCTAAAGGTTAGAAATTTTGTGCTTGCATAAACAATATTTTTGATCTATTTAATTTAAATTTAAAAAAATTTATAAAAGATAAATGTTCTTTCAAAAATAAAATTAATAAATCTAATAAATATTGTATGCTTAGGAATAACATATAAATAATCTTATAAATACTTTTTAATATAGTTTATATATAGTATATTCCAAATAAAAAATAGTAAGAAAAAATAATTCTTACATGAAAAGTGTATACGATTAACTATTAAAAGTGTCACTTAGTTAACATACACATTTAACAAGCAAAAAATATTACCTTTAAATGTGTTTTTAAGGTGATATTTTTGCTTGTTAATTACATAATAAGAGTAGAATATGTGTAGAATATAAAAAATGTTAAATCTGAATTATAATTATTTAACGTTAACAAGATAATACAATTACTTTTTAGTAGAAGGGAGGTAAATAATGTTAGCATTCAAATTTCAACTCGGCGGAAAACATGGTCAACCATCTAATGATCCTAATGGTGCTGGATATCCATCTAAAACTGGAAATCCTTCAGGAAAAGGAAGAGGAAATAACTAAAATTATTTTCTATAAATAAAAATAAACCTAATTATACAAATTTTATTTAATAATTAGGTTCTAGAATGCAATTTCAAGTGCAACGATTATATTGTAGTAATTAAAGGAGAGAAATCTCCTTTTTTTATTTGTATTTATCAGCAATATTATTACTTGATTGTCAATTAAATATTTTTCTTGGCAGTGAGTAGTCCAAATCTTATGTAATCTTCTTACTAGAAAAAGATAAGGAGATTTTTTCAATGGGAAGAAAAACTACATTTATTCAAGATAATACATTAGATACTTTTAATGAACTAAGAGTCTAATGAATGTTTTGAATGCAACAGCGCAAGAAATTGCTAATTCTATTTCAAAAACAATTGAAGATGAATTAAATGTTTTTATTAAAGAAGAAAGAGAAAACGGAGTTTCTGTTTATAAAAATGGTTCATATACTAGAACCATTAAGTCATTGAATGGTTTGTTAAAAATTAAATATCCAATGACTAGAAATAAAAAATTTGAAAGCAAAATTCTTAATAAATATGTAAGATCTATGAATGATTTTAGTGAATTAATAGCATTACTTTTATTATTTTTTATGTCATATGAACAAATCATTGATTTAATTTATAACTGAACTGGTATAAAAATTGGACACAATTTAATAGCAAAAATAGCATCGAAAAATAAAGATAAATACGAAAATCATTTTAATTGAACAATTAATGATGATTTTGAATATATTTTTATTGATGCTTGCTATTATAAAGTTAAGAAATTATATAATCCAGAAACTGGTGAAATATGTGATTCTTGTAATGATATAGATAGAAGCAAATACATCTTAAAATCACAAGATGTGGCAATTTATACAGCAATTGGTATAGATAAAAACGGATATAAAAGGATTTTAAGTATTGAATGTAAAACTGAAGAATCGACTAAAAATTGAACAGAATTTTTACAAAAATTAAAAGATAGAGGTATTAAGAATCCTTTAGCTTTTATTTCAGATGATTTCAAAGGTATTTCAAATATAATAAATACTTAATTTCTTAAAACTAAAACACAAAAAGGTGTGATTCATAAAGTGAGAAACGCTTTAAATTACATATCATCAGGAAAGAAAAAATTATTTAAAAATGATTTAAGAAAAATTTACACAGCTGATACAAGAAAAGAAGCAGAAATTGCTTTTGTCAAATTAAAACAATCAGAAAATAATTATGA
>JAHHTJ010000083.1 GCA_020024715.1 Mycoplasmataceae bacterium | reverse complement strand
ATTTTAATTTATCATTATTGTATTGAGTTAGCTAAACTTGGATATAAAATTGCTTTCATTGATTTAATTAGTTATAATAATGTCTTTAAAAATAAATATTTAGATGCTTCTGAATACAATTTTTATTTAGATTGTATTGATAAAGCAGATTATATTGTTTTTACTAATTTAGATGCAATTAGAATAGATGATATAGTTTGAACAAACTTATATACAATTTTTGAAAATATCGCAAAAACAAATAAATATATTTCAATTGTTAATTCGCATTTTACACTTGAACAAATTATAAGAAATGCTAATTTATCTAAATCTACAAATTCTATCATTGTTCATAAAACAATAAATTTAATCTTTCAATTATTTAAAAAGAATTAACTAAAGTTAAAATATTGATTATAATAAGGTATAAAAATATAAAGAAAGAGATTATTAATGAGTAGTTATATAAATAATGTTTATGGTTTAGTCTCAGCAAATCAAGCTAGCATAAGTTCTGCAGATACAGCTTATGTTATTATTTGTGCCTTGTTAGTTTTATTTATGGTACCAGGTCTTGGTTTTTTTTATGCTGGATTAGATCGTAAGAATTATGTTCTTACTATGATAATGCAGTCATTGGTTTCAATTCCAATTACTGCTATTATTTGAATTTTTTGAGGTTTTGGATTAGCGTTTGGTCCAAATGTTGGTGGAGGAATTATTGGTGATCCTCACAACTGATTATTATGAGAAGTAATTGTTCATAAAAATTTATTTACAGTTGATCAAGTCTATGCACCACATGTTCCTTTGTTAGCATTTTTTATTTATCAAGTAATGTTTGCAATCATTACTCCTCCGTTAATGACTGGAGCATTTGCTGATAGAATGAGTTGAGGTAAATATATTTTATTCATCATTCTATGACAATATTTGATTTATATTCCAGTTTGTCACTGAATTTGAGGTGGAGGTTTCTTAGCTCAAATTGGAGTATTAGATTGAGCTGGTGGAATTGTTATTCATACTACAGCAGGATTTGGAGCATTAGCTGCTGTTGTTGTGTTAGGAAAGAGAAAACCATTAAAAAAAGATGTTCCATTTGAAAAATCAAGTAACGTTTTAGTAATGCTTGGTATTGCTTTCTTATGATTTGGATGATTTGGATTCAATTCAGGTGGAGCAATGGGTTTAAATGGTGAAGCATTAAGAGGATTTGTAAATACAGCATTAGCACCATGTTTCGCAATGATTGTATGAATGATTCTTGAATGAGTTACTCATCATAGAAAAATGAGTGCTGTTAGTGTTGCGGGAGCATTTGTAGCAGGACTAGCTGGTATTACTCCAGCTGCTGGTTTAGTTCCAATTTGAGCTGGTTTCCCAATTGGTGCAATTGTTGCTCTTGTTTCATTTGCTACTTTATCAGCAGTATTGGCAAATAAAAAACTTGATGATGCAATGGATGTATTTAGTGTTCATGGTATGACTGGATTTGCAGGTGCATTATTGATTGGTGCATTTATGTTATCTCCAGCTCCTGGAGGAATTGGTTCAATAACTGGTGTAAATGATGCTATCATTCCTCAAGCAGCTAGTGGTGTAATTGGAGCACAAGATGGATTTAGTAATGTAACTGGAATATCTAATATCTTTAATGAAATACACTTCTTTATTCCTAAAAATACTGATGCTACTACATCTAATTTAATTCCAGGAATTATTGCACAAACACCTAATATGAGATTTGGTTATCAATTTGGTATTGAATTAGGTGCAGCTTGTTTAGCTGCTGCATGAGCTTACTCAATCACTACAATGTTAGTATTGGTAATTGTAAAAACTGCTAATAAGATTCCTGGTACAATTCATGAATACCGTTCATCCTTTGAAGAAGAACAAGAAGAAATAAATCCAATTGATAGTTATAATTTAGAAGGAGTTTCTCACCATCATTTAGAAAATAAAGCAGTACATGATGAAACTCGTAGAATTTTAATTGTTGAATAGTTATTGTTAAATACAAACAAAAAAACTTTACTTCGGTAAAGTTTTTTTATTACAATAATATGAATAAGGAGAAATTTAATGATTAAAACTTCAAGCTTTGAAAGCTATTTTATAGGACATAATGAGTTAATTACTTTAGCTACTATTGATGTTATTATTGTGTACTTATTTTGTACAATGCAAATGGGTTATAACATTTTAACAGGAATATATATTTTTAGATCAAATTCAAAGGTAAATAGAATTGAACTTTGACGAGCATATTTATTTGCTTTAGCACCAGTTGTTTATTCAATATTACCAATTTTGATGGTTTTATATTTTTATAATCCAAATGGCAATTATCCACCTATTGGAGAAAAATATCCTGGTATTGATTTTGCTAAACTATTGGTATGAATTCATTTACCACCTATTTTATTAGTGTTTTGTTGTATTATTGTTTGAAATATTATTTGTTCTATTCATAATAAAAAAACGAATAGTATTAGTTTTTTAAAAAAACAAGGGATAAATTTGAATAATCAAGATCAACAAATTCATGATTGAGATACAAACACAAAAGTAATATTTAGAAAAGCTATTTATAAGCATTATTTAGATAAGTTAAAAAAGTTAAAACAATTAGCTTTAAATAATGATTTAAAAGGATTAGAAAAAGAACTTAAAACTATTGAAGGTTGATACATAGCAAAACAACGTTTTCAATTTTTTTGATGTACTAAGAAAGCATATAAATGAATTAAATTGTATTACAAAACTCATTATTTAGGTTTAAGGTATCATGCATATCAAACTTTATTACAAATAGAATCTAATGTAAATAATTAAATTTAACTAAAAAATAAATTATCAAATATTAATTTAAATTATTAAATAAATTTAAACAAATATGCAATAAATAAAAACAAAAT
>JAHHTJ010000082.1 GCA_020024715.1 Mycoplasmataceae bacterium | reverse complement strand
CTTTTAAATATTCTTTACTAGATTCATATTCTTTTGGTAAATCAAATTTAATTAAATGATTTTGATTAAAACTTATTCTTAAATGAATTTTATTTAATAATTCATGTAAATTTTTTAAACCAATTTGATTAAATTTTTCTTCTGCTTCTTTTGTTGTTAATAAATAATCATTACCTAAATCAGAATGGTTATTTAATAAAATTTCTTTTAATTCTATATCATCAATACTTTTATTATTAGCAATTGCATCTAATAATAAATAATCACTATATTCATTAGCATTTATATACCTTGCTTTTTGACAAGCAATATAATTCTTTTTATTTTCATTAATGCTATATAAATACTCGTGCTCAAAATCAATGTTTTCTCATAAATCAATTATTGCTACATCTTTGCTATAATCTTTTAAATCAAAAGATTTATTCAATTGATTAAATGAACAAATTTTTAATAAATTTTGATAACCATTTTCATTCAATGCAAATAATAAACAATAATAAGATGAATTTTTTAAACAAAAACCAATTACTGGTTCTAAATTATTTTTAATGCAAGCTTGATAAAAAGGCATAACGCCATACATTACATTTTCATCACATAAACAAACATATTTTTGGTTATTTATTTTTGCAAAATTAATTAAATCATCAATTTTTATTAATGAAGATAAAAACGAAAAAGTAGTTAAACAATTTAAATTAGCATATTCTTGTTTTTTCATGATCTTTTTTATATTCCTTATAAGCATTAATTAAATCATGAACTAATTGATTAAATTCTTCTTCGTTCTTAACAGTACAACCACTAGCTAATAAATGTCCACCACCACGATATTTTCTAGCAATTTCAAAAATTGGCATTTCAATACTTCTGACACTACATGAATATGATTGTTTTTCTTCATTTCATCTACTAGCTACTCACACAGGGAAATCTTTAATATTAGCAATAACGTAAACATATCCTTTTGGATTATCAATACCATATTCTAGATTTGAATTTTTAGGAATTCATAATGAAGCAACATGATCTTGAAATTTTGCAAGATTAAACAAATAATTTTCATAACGAATTTGGTTAATAGTTCTAGTATATAAAACATCATGAACTTTATTTCGATCTGCATTTAGCTTATATAATTGTGCTGCATATTGATATGTTTCATCTGTTACTGAATTAAACAAAAAACGATTAGTATCTGTTAATAAACCAGCATATAAATATGATGCTGAGGTGCTTGGAATTTTTAAGTTAGCGTTTAAAGCAATTTTAATAATTAATTGACAAGTACTACAAGCATCAGTTTCGATGTATTCATAATCAGTAAATTTTTCAAGATATTGATGATGATCAACACGAAAAGTAGTTTTACATTTTGAAAATAAATCTTTACCTAATACTCTTTTTAATACTGGTGTATCTACACTAATTGCTAGTGCATCTTGTACAAAAAGATTTTGATCAAAATTTAATTCTTCTTCAGCTGGCATAAAATTTAAAGTTAAATGTAAATCTAATGCTGTTTGCATTTTCATTACATGTACTTCTTTATTTTTAAAATTAGTTGTTATGATATCTCTTAATCCAAATGCTGAACCCATTGCATCAAAATCAGGATCTTCATGTACAAATAAAGCAATTTTATCAAATTTGATAATATCAGTGATTAAACTATCAATAAATCGGTTTAATTTTATTTTATTTTTTACTTGCATAATTTAATTATCTCCATATTTTCTTTTTTACACACTTCATCTTCTAATTCTAATAATAAAGGAATTTCTGCTTCTAATTTGATACTTTCTGACAATATTGGTGTAGTAATTGGAGTTTTAGGAGCAAAAATAGAACAAGAATCAGGAAATGGTAATATGGATGTTTCATAAGTATTATATTTTTTTGCTAAAGTAATAATTTCTTCTTTATCAAAACAAAGCAATGGACGAAAAACCATTAAATTAGATTTTAATGCATTAGAAATTGTATACATGCTATCTAAGGTTTGACTAGCTACTTGTCCTAAGCTTTCACCAGTTGTAATACTTCTTATTTTTAGATAATTACATAAATGACTTGCAATTCGAAAAAATGATCTTCGCATTAAATTAATTTTATAACTTTGATTAGAAATATGAGCAATCTCATTTTGAATAAATGTGTAATTAATAATAAATAATCTACTATTGCATAACTTATTTTCTAAAGTAATTTTTTTAGCTAAAGTTATTGTTTTATTTTTTGCTTCATCACTAGTATAAGGAGGAGATATAAATGTTATAAAATCTACATGAAATCCTTTTTTTAACATTAACTTACTAGCAACTGGTGAATCAATCCCTCCTGATAATAAAACTAATGTACTATTAGCTTTTGTAACTGGAAAACCACCAAATCCCTTTATTTCATTACTTAATATAAAAAAATATTTTTTGTGAATTTCAATATAGATTTCTTTATCGTAATTAAATAAATCAACCTTTAAAGTATTATTATGAATTAATAAATAACTAGCTAGTGCTTTAGCAAATTCCATTGAAGTCATATGATAGTTTTTATTTTTTCTTTTAATTGATACTCGAAAACTAATATTATTAAATGTTTGATCATTTAAATACAATGTAGCTAAACTTTTTAAATCACTATTGATATCTAATAAAGAAACCTCATAAATTTTATTAATACCAGGAACAAATTTTAAAATACTAATAATTTCATCAAACTGTTCATAACTAATATTTTCAATTAATAAATAATCATATTGCTTTTTATAAATTAGATTTTGATAACTAATTAAAGCATTTTTAATATTAATAAATAGTTGTAAAACAAAATTATTTCTATTTCCTTTTTTTAAAACTAGTTCTCCATATTTAATCATTAAACTTTTCATCATTGTTGTTTTGTTAATTTCATCC
>JAHHTJ010000081.1 GCA_020024715.1 Mycoplasmataceae bacterium | reverse complement strand
TGGAAAATGATTTATATTTTGGAAGAAATTTTTTAGCAAGAATTAATTGATTAATAAGTCAATGAAAAAATAATATGCTAAATCCAGTTTTAAGTCCAAGTAATGAAAAATCAGCTGATGTTAACACTTATAGTAATGTAAATATAAATCCATTTTGTATTTTTAATAATATTAATGATTTACTAAAAGCTAATAAAGAATTTGTTTCTAGTCTTGAAAATGGTAATAACAATAATAATTTACAAGCATTTACTATTAAACAAACAAATAATCTAGCTATAAAAAGCAGTAGTTCACCAACAGTTATTAAAATTCCATATGATATTAATAACAAACAAGGATTAAGTATTGTTTATACAACAAAATATGTTTTAAAAGATAGTATTGTTAAATTATCTGCATGAAGTGCTATGTTAGTTACTATTTTGATTCTAATTTTGTTAATTGGTATTATTGTTTCAATTTTATATCGTTTTCCAGGAGCAATTACTTGATTAATATGTACATGTACATTAGGATTAAGTGCTTTAACATATCATGATTTATCAATTACAACAACTAATGCAACAATGTTTGCTTATTTAATGGGATATTTTTTAACATTTTTTATTTTTTTAATTTATTTACAAAAAATAGAAGATTTTTATCGAAGTGGAATTAGTTACAATTTAGCCTTTATAAAAGGTATTAAATATTATGTTGCATACGGATTTGACTTTCATATAATTATTTTCTTATTTTCATTAGGTTTTACTTATTTTTCTACATTTCAACTCGAAACTATTGGAATTGTTTTAGCAATTTATTTTGTTATTTCTTTCTTAATAAACTATTTACTTGGTTGATTGCTATTATATTTATTTAGTAATTTTGATTTTGAATCTAGATTATATTTATACACATCAAAATGATCAATTAAACAAAATAAAAAGAATTACCAAAACGTTTCTGAATTTGCAGCTGCTAATGATCCCGGTTCACATTATGATTTATCTGCTATTGATTCAATATTATTTACAAAAAATAAGTTAAGTATTTATTTAGATATTAATAAAAAAAGAAGACTTATTGTAATTAGTTTTTTAGTAGTTGCGATCATTATTATGGTTTTATTTGCAATTTTAGCAATCACTAGATATTTTACACATGGGTATTATACTTATCCTATTTTAGATAATTCTTCTAGTCATAATATTTTAGGAGATTATTTATTCAAAGAAATTTTAGTAGTTATTTGTATAAGTTCATGTTTTAGTGCAATTTATTTGTTATTAAGATTTGGTAAAGGAATTGTTTTCTTATTTTCTAATTTATTAAGTTCATTTACAATTATTTGTTTCTTTTTGTTTTGTGCATTCATACAAAATGTAATAAATATTGAAGGATTAACATTTGCTTTATATGCTTGTTTATTTATCAATGCCTATGTTAATATCTTGTTAAATCATTTATTTAAGTTTAAGGTTGATGTAACTGCTAAAGAAGCTAGAAATATGATGTTAAATGTTTTATTTAAACAAACAAACACTTATTTTTTAATGATTGGTTTTATAAGTTTATTTCTATTTATTAATTTAATTTTTAATTCTGCTTCTTTATACATTTTAGATTTCTTAATTTTTATTCCTTTTATCTTTGTATGACCAATAAGTTTTGTAGCAACTTATTGAGTAAGATATGTTTATGTTTTAGTTAAGAATTTATTTAACAAAATTGATAATGATGAACCAATTGAAAATTATGATCTTATTGAAGAACAATCAATTGAAGGAATCAATAGTTTTAAAGTTCATAGAAAAGAAGAATTTATATATGAATAGAATTGTCGATAAGACAATTCTTTTTTATATAAATAGTGTAAAAAAATAAATGAAGATTAAAGTTGCTTTTTACGGTTCTTTATATCTTCATTTATTATTGATTTAATTGCTATGCTAGCTTCTGATAGTGCCACAATAATTAAATTAGCACGATCATCATAAACACAAGCTTGTCCAATTGCATAAATGTTTTTAACATTGGTTTGTTGACTTCGATTAGTAATAAATTTATTTGCTTTTAATTCAAATAAATTCATATATGATGTTTCATGTTTCTTAGGTTCAATTCCAAACATACAAATAATCTCATCATACGAAAGATCAATACTTTCATTATCATTATTAATCAAATGTAAATATTCATCATTCATGCTATCTAAAGAATAATTTAAATGCTTTATTACTTTATTTTCTTCTAAACGATCTAAATTTTTTGGTAGCGCTCTAAAGATGTTTGTGCGGTGAACAATACTTACATTATTTGTAATTTTATCTTCTATAAGAATGTTTGCTCAATCAACCGCACTATCTCCTCCCCCAAAAATAACAACCTTTTTATTTTTAAATTTATTTATATTATCAACAATATAAGTAATTGGTTTATTTATAATTTCACCTGAAGATGTAGTTAATTTTTTGGGTTCATATTCACCAATTCCAGTAGAAAAAATAATATATTTAACAATTATTTTTTCATTATTAGAAAGAAAACATGTGTAAGATTGTTCATCATTATTTCAAATAAAACTTTCTAAATAGGTTTGCAAATATAATTTGTATTGTTTAGTATAATGTTTAAACTGATTAATTAAATTATTTGCATAATTACCAGCTCTTATTTTAATAAATCCTGGAACATCATCAATTGCTTTTTCAGGATAAATAAGCATCGGTTGTCCACCAATGTATTTTGAACTTTCTATTATGCAAATTTTTTTATTATGTAAAGCTGCATAAACAGTAGCTCACATACCAGCTGGACCAGCTCCAATAATTAATATATCAAAATTCATAAAATTGTATTAAATAATGATATATATTATATACTTTGTTGTAAAATAAAATTAAAATAGCATATGTGAAATGGGTTATCTAATAAAAAAACAATATAAAAATTTTGATAT
>JAHHTJ010000080.1 GCA_020024715.1 Mycoplasmataceae bacterium | reverse complement strand
ACTAATATTTATAGTGAAACTGCAATTAATTTAAATAATTCATCAAAATGACAACAAATTTATAATGAATTTATTAAATATGTAAATTCTGTTTTATTAAATGATAAAAATACAAATGTTGGTTCAATTGTTGATCAAATTTTAAAGATTAATAATTTAAGTATTGCATATGCTTATAATAATTCACAATTAGATAGCAATAAATTACTAATAAGTCCAGAAATTTTTATGCATAATCAAAAAATTATTAGTGCAAATAACTATTATAGTAATGAAAATAAGAATGCAAAACAAGGTAAAAATTGAGAAGTTAGTGGTTGAATGTTAGAAACAACAACAATTGCTGATTATATTAATAACTTATCAACTGATGCTTTAAGTGTTAAAAATACTAATAATCAATATTATATTACTGGTAGTACTGTTACACAATTTACTAATTTTACAACAGATAAATGAATTGGCACAAATGGGATTATTTTTGATATTTTGAATAATTATTTAGTTAAACAATTTGGTGATTTATTTAACCCATCATTACTAAAAATTACAGCTGCTTTAAGTACTTCTGCAAACATTGGAAATGATGGTTCTTGAAATTCTAGTTATGTATATGTAACATTTAAAGGAACATATGGTAATCAATCCATTAATTTTAGTGTTAATGGTTTTTGAACATTACAAATGTATGCAAATGCATTATGAAAAGCTTATGATAATGGTAATGAAGCTATTAATTTAAATACAATAAAGTT
Organism: Mycoplasmataceae bacterium; assembly: GCA_020024715.1. GTDB lineage: Bacteria > Bacillota_I > Bacilli_A > Mycoplasmatales > Mycoplasmoidaceae > RGIG1987. Next base: position 2,292 of record JAHHTJ010000080.1, on the reverse strand, counting down.
TAATCCAACAAGCAATATTAATAAACAAAGTATTGGCTGATTATTACCAAGTCAAATTAATACAAATCAAACATACATAAGTTATTTAAAACAAGCAATTTTAGATGTTATTTATAGTAGTGAAAATAAAAATAGTAATAATCAATGTTTAAAAGCAATATATTGATTAGGTATTAATAATCAAAATATTAATTTTGTACCAGGATTAAAATTTACTAATAACAATAATGGTGGTGTTTATAATTTAAATGGAAGTTATTTTGTGTTAAATCATGGTGCTTCTTCAATTCAAACTTATAAAGGTAATAGTGAAATTGTTTTAGCTAATTTCAATGAACAAAATGGTAATATACAAACCATTTTAAATGATGCATTAAATAATCAAACTACTTCTATAACTCAAATTGCTAAAATTAATGATAATCAAAGTCATTATCAAAATTTATTATTAAGTAGCATACTAAATGAGTTTAATGAATCAACATTTATTAAAAATGTTAAAACATGAATCAAAACTTATTTAATTCCTAGTAAATATCCTTTTTTAAATATTATTTCACCACAGGTTGTAATTAACAATTTAGATTTATCTTGTTTAAATACTGCTATTAATAATAATGATGAAAGTAATTTAAATATTAATATGTATTATGCAAATGGATTAGTAGGTTCAAATGGAATAGCAACAAATATTAAAATAACTAACTTTTTTACAATTACAAGTTTATTAAATCTTATTAATTTAGCAATTAAGCAAGTACATATTAGTCAAACTAATTTATTTAATAATAATAACCAATGAATACCATATTGAGCAGCAGCAACAAAATATTTTGATTTAACCACTAGTTTTTTAAGTAATAATACTTTTAGTAAACTTAGCTTTTTAAGTGAAATTTATCATATTTTAAGTATTAATAATATTGAATTAACAAATCAAAAAATTATTGATTTAAATCTTGATAATCTAAAACAAAATATTGAAACTGGAGCAGTTAATAATGATCAAACTTGATTAAATTTAAGTGCATCATTACAATTTAATAACAATAATGAATATTTACCAAATAATGCACAAGGTTTAATAATAAATTCAACATTAGTAGGTTTTAAATCACAAACAAATATCAATCAACAAATTGCTAATTATTTAGGTAATTTTGAAAATGAATTATTTGCTTCAGTTATTGGTAGTAAATTTGCTTTTCAATGAGCAAATGATGTATATTTCAATTCTAATGGTGCAAATAGTTCTAGTGTTTTAAACTCTTTATTAATTCAAATTAAAAGTTCATTAACAAACACTATAAGTAATTACATAAATGATTATGGTACTAATAGTTCAAATGCATATTTAAATTATTTTTTAGATAACCAATTAAATTGAAATAGTAATAATTTACCTAATTTATATAATTATGGTGTTGGTTTATCTTCTGGTAATGCTAATATTTATAACAATATGAAAGGAGCATTAGTTGGATGTATGCAATTACCTGGTATTTCATCATTTAGAATTATTATTGATCATTTTATGTGTCAAAATAATTTAAAACAAATTTTTGATGAAATGACTAATGATTCTAATGCTGGTCCTAATTATCGATTAAGTTTAACAGCAGCACAATTAGGGGGAAATACTGGTGAAGAATTTTGACAGGACTCATATTTATCTCCAACTGATTATGCTTCAGGTGGTTGGGGAAATCCTTTCGAACCAGCTTCTTATTGATATAATGATTTTCCTTCAGATTTAGGTGGACAAGCTAATTTTCCAAATCATACTACTTTAAGTACAAGTAAAGATAGTAATACAAGATTAGCAGCTTATTTATGATACAAAGCTAGTCTTAATGGTTCTCCTAGTGGTGAAGTATTAAAAAGTATTTGAAGTCAAATTATGAACTTTAAATTACCATTATACAATATTACGATAAATGAATTAATTCAACAATTTCCATATTTATCTAATGAATTATCATCTGAACTATCTAGTAACTTATTACCAGAATGAGTATGTTGATACATTGTTAAAGGTTATATGCAATTTCAATATGTTTCTTCACAACAATATAAGGTTACATTCACTTTTCCAATTTATAATGATAAAACATTAGAATTTAAAGTTTCTGCTACATTTAAAATTATTCTTCCATATATTCAACTTTATTAATACTAGTTTTTTAACAAGTAGATATTAATTTATTTAAGTAAGATTAATATAATAAGATAAGTTTTATTAGCTAAAAAAACTATTTTTATTGATTTTTTCTAATATCATAAACTTAAAAT
>JAHHTJ010000008.1 GCA_020024715.1 Mycoplasmataceae bacterium | reverse complement strand
ATATTTTTCTGTTAGAATAACAATTATTAAGATAATATTTAGTTAATAAATAAATTTTTTAAATTATTTTTAAAAAAATCAAAATATCTTATATAATTTATTACATATTTGATAAATGGTCTCGTGGTGTACCGGTTAACATGCCTCTCTGTCACAGAGGAGATTGCGAGTTCGATTCTCGTCGGGACCGCCATGGTTTCGTAGCTCAGTAGGTAGAGCAACGGACTGAAAATCCGTGTGTCGGCAGTTCAATTCTGCCCGAAACCACCACAATTGAAGGTTGAATTACCTTCTCTTTTTTTTCTATTGTGCTACTAGCTCAATTGGATAGAGCTTTTGACTTCGGATCAAAGGGTTACGGGTTCAAATCCTGTGTAGCACACCATAAAAATAAAATATTATATTTTATAATAATTTTTTTATATAATTATATATTATGGCGGTCATGGTGAAGTTGGTTAACACATCTGACTGTGAATCAGACATGCATGGGTTCGAGTCCCATTGATCGCCCCATAAATAAAAAGAGGCAGTGGTACACATTCATAATGTGTTGAGAAATACACTTTGAACTTGAATTGGTTAAGACCAGCGTAAGGAGCTTTAAACTTATACTAGCATCTTTGATTAGTATAAGTTTTTTTATGTCAAAATACAATTATAATTTAAAGAAAAATCTTTTTAATATAGCTTTAGTTTCATATTTATTAGGGTTATTATTACTAGTAGACTATTTATTTGGGTTAATTCCAAAAATTGGTGGAATATCATGTGAATTCTATTTAATTATTGTTATTTTTGGTTTAATTTTAATTCCTAATAAATTTTATAAATTAATTTATTTAATCATTATTCCAGTATTTAAAATGTTTGTTTATCCAGCATATGCAGTAAATAATTTAGATTTATTTTTAGAATATTATTTAACAATTTATATATACTTTATCTTAATTTGTTTTGATAATTTCTTAATAGTAAAATATAACAAAAAAAGATATTTACTGTTTGATAATAATAATCGATTATATTGATTTAATATTAATTTAGATACTTCTAATTATTTAAAAAATAAACAAATTAATTTTGTATTTAGTTTTATATGTATTAATATTTTAATTTTATTGCTTAGATATTTTATATATGTTTATGCAGGATATTTATGATATACACAGCATAATTGAATAGCAAGTTTTATATATGAAACGTTTGGGTATATTACTACTTTTGTTGTAATAACATTGTTAGTAACATTATGTACTTATCCAATATTAAAATTAAAGGTTATATTATTAAAAAGATACAAATAAAAATTAGCATACATAATGCTAATTTTTTTATAAATATTTTACTTTGTAATAATAATACCTGAATTAGCTGGAAGAATAACTGGGATAGTTGAAGGAACATCTTTTTCAATTACATCTTTAAAACTTAATAATTGAGTAACTTCTTCATCTTTATAATTCATAGGTATAAAAAATTTAGGTTTAATATCTAAAATTGTTTTCTTAAGATCTTCAATATTTTTTGATCCATATTCGCTAACAGATAATAATGCATAATCAATCTTATATTCTTCTAATAATTTTAAATCACTATAATAAGCAGTTAAACCATCATAATAAACCTTTGTACCATTAATAGTAATAATTACCCCTAAAGCTAGTGTTCCTTCTAAATTAGAATTAGATAAGCTTTGAACAAAATGTAAATAAGCTTTATCTTCAAAATTTAATCTTTGACCAACACAAACTTTAATTATTTTTTCTTTTTCAATACCAAATTCTTTTAACTTACAAGCTAACGAAGCTGGACAAATAATTTTAGCTTTTGTAAATTTAGCAATTGTTATCACATCCATAAATGTTTTTTTGCAATACTTAGTTAAAACAATTACATCTGCTTCAATTTGATCTAAGTTTCTAAAATTTTCTTCATTTTTAGAAAAATTTGGGTTTATCAATATTTTAACTTCATCTGTCAAATAAGAAAAGCAACTTTTTCCAAAATATTGTAATTTCATCATATTCTACCTACTTTGCTTAAATAATAATTTTTAATTATTATAATATAAATCAGTTAAAAGAATTAAATTATCAAAATTGTGTAAAGCAGTAATTGGTCATTGTGGATCATATTCTTCAGCATGCATTAATTTTTCTAATGCTTCTTTTTTTTCTTGACCACAAGCAACTAATATAATTTTTTTTGCTTGTAATAAATCCTTTAAACCAATGGTTGCTGCATATTGTGGCACATTATTCATATCATTACCAAAAGCAAATGCATTTTGTAATCTTGTCGCATCTGATAATTTAACTAATCTAGTGTCTGAATCTAATTCACTACCAGGTTCATTAAACGCAATATGACCATTAATTCCAACACCTAATATTGCTAAATCAATTCCCCCTAGTGAACTTATTTTTTCACTATATTTATTAATATCTAACTCATTCATTCCACAATGATAAGGAAAATGAATATTATCTTTATTAAAATTAACAAAATTAAAAAAGTTATTATTCATATAATTATGATAACTTGAGCTTTTAAATAAAGGATTAATTTTATAATATTCATCTAAATTAAAAGAAATTGCATTTGATCAATCTAATTTTTTTTCTTTTGTTTCAAGAACTAATTGCTTATACATTTCTATAACAGAACGACCAGTTGGAAATGCAAAAATACAATCATTTTTAAAAGTTAGTGCTTTAATTACATAAGCTGCTGCTTTTTTACTAGCTTCTTGTAAATTATCACAATGTAGTATCGTCAATTTTATTCTCCTAAATTACTTATATAAATTGGTAAATAAAAACAATGTTTAAATCTAAAACATTGTTTAAGATTATAATTTGATTTTTAACGTTTAGTAAATTGTGGACTAACTCTAGCACCGTAATGTCCATATTTCTTACGTTCCTTACAACGTGCATCACGAGTTAATAATTTTTGTAATTTTAATTGTTTCTTTAATTCTTCATTAAAAGCTAATAAAGCTCTAGCAATACCTAATCGAATTGCTCCTGCTTGTCCAGTAAATCCACCACCAACAACTTTTACAAAAACATCAAAATTATTTAAGTTATTTGTTGTAGCTAATGGTAATTGCATATCTTGAATTACTAATGCATTTGGAAAATATTCTTCTGGTTTTCTATTATTAACTAAAATTTTTCCTGTTCCTGGAACTAATTTTACGCGTGCAACTGAAGACTTTCTTCTTCCTAATCCTTTGTATTCTGTATTCTTATTCATGTTAACTTTTATCTCCGTAGTTTTATTTTGCTAATTTATTTGTAAATTCGTAAGGAATTGGTTGTTGTGCTTGTTTATTGTGGTTTTCGTCTTTGAAGATATATAGTTTTTTTAATAATGCTCTTGATAATTTGTTTTTTGGTAACATTCCTCAAACACTTCTTCTTAATAATTCATTAGAATAATGTTCTAACATTGTTTTACCATTTCTTGCTCTTAAGCCGGTTTTAATAAAACCAGAATGGTTATATCAAATTTCATTTTCAGGTTTGTGACCTGTCAAAACCATTTTGTCTGAATTAATAACTACAACAAAATCTCCACAATCTTGATTTGGTGTAAAAATTGGTTTTCTTTTTCCGCGTAATAAATCAGCTATTTCTACTGCTAATCTACCAACTGGTTTATCAGTTGCATCGATTATATATCACTTTCTTTGTGCAGCAGCCTTTTCTTTTGTCATCATTGTTGTTTTTTGCATTTTCTCTATCTCCAAATTGAATATATTCAATAAATAATATAAATTATACTATAAATCTAAAAATTATACTAATATTCTTCTTCATAAGCCTTTTTACCAGCTTGTATAATTTCTTCTCTTGTTTTTAATCCAGTACCAGCTGGAATTAAGTTTCCTAAAATAACGTTTTCTTTTAATCCTAGTAATGGATCAACTTGTCCACGTACTGCTGCATCAGTTAAAATTTTCTTTGTTCCTTGGAAACTAGCAGCTGATAAGAAACTATCAGTTTTTGAAGGAACATCATCTATACTAAATACTAAATTAATTGCAGTTGGTAAAGTTTGATTTTTCTTAAATAAATTTTTACATACACCATAAAATTCATTAATTGTTGTAACTTGTCCAATAAAGTAACTACTATCACCAGGATTTTGAATTTGTACTTTATTAGTTAATTGACGAATAACAATTTCAATATAACGATCTGAAATTTCAATACCTTGTAAACGATAAACTTTTTGTACTTCTTTTAAAATGTAATCACGAACTTTTTCAATTCCTGCTACTTTTAATAATTCTCTAATATCAATAACACCATCAAAGACAATATCTCCGTAAGTTAATTTTTGTCCTTTTGTTACACATACAGGTCCTGCATTTGAAGCAAAAGTTCTTTCATATGTTACTTCATCACTAATTCCTTTAACTGTAACATATACACCGATGTTATTTGTAGTAATATCGGTAACTTCACCTTCAATTTCGCTAATAATTGCTTTTTCTCATGGCTTTGGTGGAATTACATCTAATAATTGTTTTAAACGTTCAAAACCTTGAGTAATGTTAGCACCACCAGCAACACCACCAGTATGGAATGTTCTCATAGTCAATTGAGTACCAGGTTCTCCAATTGATTGAGCAGCAATAACTCCAATTGCTTCACCAACAGCAATAGGTTTTTTGGTTGTTAAATCGTTACCAAAACATTTTTGACAAATTCCATGTTCTAATTTACATGCAAGAACTGAACGAATTTCAACTGTATCAATTTTAGCGTTAATAATTTCTTTTGCTTTACTACTACTAATAATTTGTCCTGCTTGTACTATTACTTCATGAGTTTGTGGATGAATAATATCTTTTGCTGCAAAACGATCTGAAATACGATCAATTAATCCTTCAATTAAAGTATTTTCTTTATTATCAGTAATATCTTTTACAATTAAACCATTTGTAGTTTCACAATCAATTTCTTTAATAACAATTTCTTGTGCAGCATCAACTAATTTTCTAGTCATGTAACCAGATTTAGAAGTTTTCATAGCAATATCAGCCATTCCTTTTCTAGCACCATATGAAGAATTAAAATATTCACTAACAGTTAATCCTTCAATAAAGGAGTGTTTAATTGGAATTTCAATAGTATCACGAATAACCTTATTTTCAGTTTTTTGATCATAGTTATATGACTTAGACATCAATCCTCTCATTCCGGATAATTGAGTAAAGTTAGAAATGTTACCTCTTGCTCCAGAATTAGCCATTCGAACAATGGAGTTATCAGCATATTCAGGTGATGAAATTAATTGTTTAATATCATCAGATACCTTATCTTTAACATCACTTCATAAACGAATAACTTTAGAGTATCTTTCATCATCAGTTAATGAACCATCTAAATAATATTCTTGTAATAATTTAACTTTTTCATCAGCTTCTTTAAAGTATTCTTGTTTCTTAGTATATGTTGGAACATCAAAAATAGAAACAGTAGTACTAGACTTGGTTGAAAATTTAAAACCGATAGTTTTGATTTGGTCAAGAATTTTTGCAACTTCATTTAAAGGATATTGGTTATATAAAATATCAATAATTTCACTTAAACATTTTTTATCAAATGGTTTTAGTGGTTCATGTTTATTTACAACTTCTCTAAAATTTTCATTATATGGAATAATTAAACGATCATCAAATGTATTGAAAGCGCCAACAGCATTTAAGAAATTCATATTTTTTGGCAATGCAGTATTAAAGATAATTTTTCCAATTGTTGTCATAATCAAACCTTTTTTATTAAAGGTTTTTTCTGGATATGCTGATGTTGGAATTCCAACAATTGCTTGTAAATCAACTTTGTTTAAATAATATGCATTTGCAGCTTCATCAGCAGTTGCAAAAATTGAACCTTCTCCCTTTAATCCCTTCTTTTCAATACTTAGATAATAATTTCCTAAAATCATATCTTGGGTAGGAGTTACAATTGGTTTACCATCCTTTGGACCTAAAATGTGTTTAGATGCTAACATAATACTTCTAGCTTCTGCAACAGCTTCATCTGTTAATGGTAAGTGAACTGCCATTTGGTCACCATCAAAGTCTGCGTTAAATGCTGTGGTTACTAAAGGGTGTAACTGAATAGCTTTACCATTAGTAATTCTTGGTTCAAATGCTTGAATACCAAGACGGTGTAAGGTTGGAGCACGATTTAATAAAACTGGTCTTGCTTTAATTACTTTTTCAAGAATTTCTCAAATTTTATTATCTTGTTTTAAAATTAATTTTTCAGCATTTTTAACATTGCTAGCAATTGGTTTTTTCTCTTTACCATATTCATCAGTATTACGAATTAATTCATGAATAATAAATGGTTTAAATAATTTTAATAAAATGATAGCTGGGATTCCAACTTCATACATTTTTAGTTCAGGTCCAATCACAATAACACTACGTCCAGAGTAATCAACTCTTTTTCCTAATAAGTTTTGTCTAAATAAACCTTGTTTTCCTTTTAAGTGATCACTTAAGGATTTTAATGGTCTGCGATCTTTACCTAAACTTGGTTTCTTTCTTGAAGAATTATCAAATAAAGCATCAACTGCATCTTGTAACATTCTTTTTTCATTGTTAATAATAATAACAGGAGCATGTGTTTCAATCATTTTATTTAAACGTTCGTTACGAATAATAATACGGTGATAAAAAGAATTAATGTCACTTGTGGTAAATCTACCACCATCTAATTGAATAATTGGTCTTGTATCAGGAGGAGTTACTGGAATCTTATCCATTACCATTCATTCTGGTTTATTTTCAGATTCTTTAAATCATTTAAAACATGCTAATCTTCTTAAAATTTTCTTAGCTTGAATAGAATTATTATCAGTTTTTGTTAACTCTTCTTCAATATCTTTTAAACCTTTTTCTAAATTAATATCTTTTAATAATGATTGGATAGCTTCAGCACCAATTCCGAATTTTATACCAGTATATTTTGTAATAAAACCAAATACTTCTTCGATACTAAAAGGCATACTAGAATTTTTTAAGTAATCAATATAATGACTAGCTTTATATGCATCTAATCCTTGTTTGTCTTCAATTCGTTCATATATGGATTGAAGAATTTTTCTAATCTTTGCACGACTTGATTTGTTATGACTTTTATTTGATAAATCAATTATTTCTTTGTATTTAAAAATACCATTATTAAATTCTTTTTTTCCTGGATTTAAAATAATGTAATTAACAAAATAAATTACTTGATTAACTTCCTTATAAGAAATATTTAATAACAAAGAAATTTTAGATGGATTTGGTAATTCTTTACTCATTCAAATATGAACTATTGGAGAAGTTAAATCAATATGACCCATTCTTTCTCTACGAACAATAGATTCTGTAATTTCTACTCCACATTTTTCACAAGTTTTACCATAATGCTTTACTTTTTTATATTTTCCGCAAGAACATTCATAATCTTTAACAGGACCAAAAATCTTTTCGTCAAATAAACCACCTGGTTCTGGTTTTAAGGTTTTATAATTGATAGTTTCAGCTTTTGTTACAGCACCATGTGATCATTTTAAAATATCATCTTTGCTAGCAATACGAATACGAACTTTATCAAAGTCATACTTACCTTGGTTATTATTATTGTTTTTATTATTTACCATAATCTTTTCTCCTTTTTAATTCTTATTCGTAATTAAATAACAAAGTCATTTTCAAAAACATCATTATTTGCTACTTCTTTTCCTTCATCATCAAGATCAGAAATTAAATTAGCTTCTTCTAAACGATCATTGGAGTTTGATAAAGATGATAAAGCGTTTAAATCAAATTCTTCTCCATCTTTAGTAATACCATCTAATTTCATTCCTAAACCTTGTAATTGTTTTACTAATAATTTAAATGATTCAGGTAAACCTAGATTTTTAATTTGTCTTCCTTTAATAATGGCATTATATGCTTCGTTTCTTCCGTTAACATCATCTGATTTAATTGTTAAAATTTCTCGAAGGTTATGAGCTGCACCATATGCTTCAAGTGCTCAAACTTCCATTTCACCAAATCTTTGACCCCCATTTTGAGATTTACCTCCTAATGGTTGTTGTGTAATTTTAGAATATGGACCTACACTTCTTGCATGAATTTTATCATTAACCATATGGTCTAATTTCAACATATACATTACACCAACAGAAATTGGTGCATCAAAATATTCACCAGTTCTTCCATCAATCAACTTAAATTTACCTAAGTTTTTACCAGGTTCTAATCCAGCTTCGTTCATGATATCTTTTAAATCATCCATCTTAATTCCACTAAATACTGGAGTAGCTACTTTAAAATCTAGATCATCAATACTTACACCAGCATTACTAAATATAATTAATAAATCATCAATACTAAAATCTTTTAATGCTGTGGTTAAATCTTGATATTTACTTGTAAAATACTTAGTTGCATGTTCCATTAAAATATCTGCTTTTTCAACTGGAATACCTAACATTTGTTGAACTTCTTTTCCTTTTTCTTTACTATTACTAAAAGCAATTTCAACTAATTTGCGTTGTCCAATTTTTCTAGCACTTATACCAGTATGTAATTCCATTACTTGTCCCATGTTCATACGAGAAGGCACACCAGCAGGAGTTAATAAAATATCAATTGGAGTTCCATCTTCTAAATGAGGCATATCTTCAACTTTAACAATTCGTGAAACAATACCTTTATTACCGTGTCTTCCTGACATCTTATCACCAACTTGGATTTTTGATTTTTGAGCAATTAAAACTTTTACAACTTCAATTACATCATCACCAAAATCTCCATCTTTAGCATCAAAATGATGAACAGCAATAACAACTCCTTCTCCACCATATGGAACTTTTAAGGAAGCATCACGTACATTTTTAACTTTTTCTCCAAAAATAGATTGTAATAATTTTTCTTCAACTGATAGTTCAACTTTTCCTTTTGGAGAAATTTTACCAACTAAAATATCTCCTTCATTAACTTCAGCACCAACTAAAATAATTCCATTTTCATCTAAATAACGTTTTGACTCATCAGAAACATTAGGAATATCTCTAGTAATTTCTTCATCACCATTTTTAGTTCTTAAACATTCAATGATTCTTTCTTCAATATGAATAGAAGTAAATAAATCTTCATTTACTACTCTTTCAGAAATGACAATAGCATCTTCAAAATTATAACCATCAAAGGTAGTAAAAGCAACTAACGGATTTTGACCTAATGCTAATTCACCATTTTGCATAGCAGGTCCATTTACAATAATTTGTCCTTTTTTAACTCTTTCATTGATAGTAACAATTGGTGTTTGATTGAAACAAGTATTTTGGTTTGATTTATGATACTTAATTAAATCATAACGGTATGTTTTGTTTGTATCAGAAACTAAAACAATATGATTTCCATCAACTTCTTGAATAACTCCATCTTCTTCTGCAATAATTACTAAACTAGAATCATGAGCAATCTTATATTCATTACCAGTACCAACACTTGGAGCATGTGGTTTTAGTAATGGTGTTGCTTGACGTTGCATGTTAGCACCCATTAATGCACGGTTCGCATCATCGTTTTCTAAAAAAGGAATTGCAGATGCAGCTACTGAAACAACTTGGTTAGGATTAACATCAATTAAATTTATTTTATCAACTGAAAATAATTTTTGTTCAGCTTGGAAACGAGCCATTACATTTTCAGCAGTAATTTTACCAGTTTCATCCATTGGAGTTGAAGCATTAGCAATTACATATTCACCTTCATGTAATGCATCTAATCATTTAATAACAGGTTTTAATTCACCTTTTTCGTTTTGTTTGTAAACAATTTTACCGTTTTCTACAACAAAATAAGGAGTAATTAAAAAACCATTTTCATCAACTTGAACATAACTAGCTAAAGACATAATTAAACCAATATTCATACCTTCTGGAGTTTCAATTGGACAAATTCTTCCATAGTGAGAATAATTAACATCACGAATGCTTAAGTTTGGATCTTCTCTACTAATACCACCAGGTCCCATCGCACTTATTCTTCTTTTATTTGTTAATTCAGATAAAGGATTTTGTTGATCAATAAATTGTGTTAATTGATAAGAATTAAAAAATTCTTTCATCATTAATTGAAATGGTTTAGTGTTAATTACTGATTTTACTGTAATTTGTTTGTTTTTTGTTTCTTCTGTTTCTTCTGTTTCATTAGAACTAGATGCAATCGCTAATTTTTCACGAACAAACTTTTCTACTCTGATCATTCCAACAGTTAATCTTGTTTTTAATAATTCACCAACAAGTTTTAAACGTTTATTTCCTAAATGATCAACTTCATCAAAATCACCAACACCATAATTTAATGAAATGAGATAAGAAATGAAAGCTAAAATATCACTCATTGATAAATTAATGGTTTCATCATTACTAGAAGTTCCAATTAATTTTAAGATTTTATCTTTACCGTCAGCATCACTAATAGCTACACTTAATTCTTCAATATGATTATTGATAACAGTATCTGGTAAATTTTTTGGAATAAATAATGGTTTATAATTATTTTTTAGATTTAATTCTCCATTACGAATTTGTTTTAGAATTCTATCAACTTCATTTTTTAATAAAATTGAATTTTTTTGTACAACTAATTCACCAGCTTCATTTTTTAAATCTGTAGCAATTGTTTGACCATATAAACGTTCAGTTAAACGCATTTTTTGGTTAATTTTATATCGTCCTGCTTGAGACATGTTAAATGATGCATCATTGAAGAAATGAGATCATAAAATGGTTTGAAAACAATAATCTTCTTGGTTTTTAATTTTAGAAGCTAAATTATCTAAAGTTTTTTGAGAAATACCTAAACCATCAACAACAGTTTGTGCAGCTCATTCAATAATAATTATGTTAGTTAAATATTTAAGTTTAACTTCCATGCTTTCTTTAGTTGTTGGATCTAATTTATCTTGTTTTAAAAACTTATCATATTCAGTTTTTAAACTTCAATAGCGGAAAAATGTACTTTTTAATTTAAAATCAGCAGTATTTACTTTTGCTTTTAAATCTTCTTCAGATGATACTTTTTTCACTTCCTTCATTATGTCATTAAAATTTAAAGTATCAAAGATTTTTTCTTCATTAAAGTCTTCGTTTTTCAAAGAATTAATAATTAATGGTTCATTACCAAAAATATTTAAAATTTGTTCTTCTGTATAACCTAATGCTTTTAAAAAAACTGTAATTGGATATGTTGGAGATGATGAACCAACAACATCTCTTAACATAATTTGAATATAATTATCATTCCTATTTTTTTCTTCAGAAACATAAATTGAGAACATTGTACCTTTCATTGGTAAAACTTCACAAATTAATCCTTCTAAAATTCTTCTTCTTGAATTATTTAATTTTAATTGAGTCTTTTTTAAAATATAACTTCCTGGGGAACGAACAATTTGTGCAATGATAAATTTTTCAATACCATTAATTAAAAAAGTACCACGTTTTGTCATTCTTGGTAAAGTTGATAAAAAGATACCATCTGGTGCACCTTTTTTAGATTTTTTTACCTTAATAATTTCTCCCTTTACGTTATCTTTTAATGCAATGTCAATATAAACGTTTGATTCATATGATTTTGAATATAATTCAGCATCACGTTCAGTACGGATAGGGTCAGTAATTTTCAATCCGTTAAAAATTAATTCAAATTTTTCATTTGAAGAACGAATTGGAAAAAAACTTTTTACTAATTCTTCTAATTCAACATCAATAAACTTTTTATATGATTTTGTTTGAATATCAGAATAATTTGGAAAGTCAAAAGTTCTTGTAATTTTTCCATAATTACGTCTTTGGACCATATTTGAATAATTTTCAACAGTAAATTTTGCTTTTTTTGTTTTATTTTCCATTAGAGCCATCCTTGTTTTTTATACTAATAAATATATTAATAGTGTTTAAATTTTACTATATTATTGATTTTTTTTAAATAAATTTTATTTTTGTAAACAAAAAAATAATGATTTAAAAATAAATCATAATAAAATATTGAGTTAATATTTATAATTAGCACTATTTAATAATACCATTATTCTATTATTTTTAATTCTTGTTTTTTGTTAATATAAATTATTTTATTTGTAAATTTAGATTTATTCTTGATGCATATATCGTTTAAATATTGATGAATAAACAATTCAATATCATTATCATTTAATTTTTTAATATTTTCTACATAAATAGTTTTTAAACCATAATTTAAGCTAAATTTATTTAAATAATCTTCATTATCAGTTATTCAAAAAATACTAATGGGTAATCTTGCGCTAGATAACGCATTAATAAATGCTTCATCTTCACTACACGCAAAAATAAAATCATATTCAAAAATTAATTCATGATTAATAAATTTTGGGTTAACAAGTTTACTTATAGATTTAATAACATCATATTTATTTTGTTTTATAGCAACTGAATGTATAAAAAAATTATTTAAATTTGATTCATAATTAAAATAATTTTCTGCTTTATTTGCAATTTCGTTATATTGTTTTACAATTTTAGTAAATTCAGATAAATCATTAAAATCACTGTTTAATATTATGCAATCAAAGGATAATAAAATCGATTGATAAAAATCATTTATTAAATTAACCTGATCAAAATTAATGTAAGAAAAATCACCTTTTAAAATAAGTGTTTTATTCATAATTCTTGTAGCTTTTGTAATATAACTTTGTCAATTAACAATTTCATAAATACTTAAATAATAATTTAAATGGTTTCGATCTAATAATATTACATCTGCATTAGCAATGATATTATCAATATTTTGTAAAGTTTTATAAGTACTAATGTTTGCAATTACTTTAACTCTATCAAACCCTATTGATTTTAAAAATTTTTTGGTATTAATTAACTCATTAGCATCATAGTCATCATTCAATATTAAGGAATCAATTTGAAATTCGTTTAATAAATCAATAATATTTTTTGCTACATCATTATTTTCATAGATAGGAAAATTTAAATTAGCATCCGCAAAAATAATTTCATCATCTAGAGCAAAAAAACCTTCATTTTCACAATTAATTACAA
>JAHHTJ010000079.1 GCA_020024715.1 Mycoplasmataceae bacterium | reverse complement strand
GTATTTTTTTTAGAAATAGTTCTAATAACATTATTTGCATATAAAACTTCAATATTACTAATTGATCCTTGTATTAAATCATTAATAATATTTTTATCAGCATTATTAGTAATTTTTGGAAATTGAATTTTTAATAAATCAGGATTAAATCCAATGATATTTTTACTTTCTAGTATGCTTAAAATACTAGATAATATTGTTTGATAACTATTACTTTTCTCATTTAAAACATCTTGTAAAACATTACCGACATATCGATTATTTAATTTAGTTTTAAACGTATCTGGTAAGGTTAATGAGTTTGCTATTTGTAAGTTTGTTAAAAAACCACTAACGATAATTGGTTTATTATTTTTATTAACTAAATGATTTTTATAAAATATATTAATTGAAATCGTATTATTAATTGTTTTTTGATAAATAATTTTTAAGGAATTAACATCATTACTATTAAAACTATTTCCTAATGCACTAAGAGTTTTATTTCCTAATTTTATCGTAATTGCATTTTTAATTTCTTTTATTACGCTTGGAATAAGCTTATTATTATTTAGTGCACTAACAGTTGTATTTTTAGTATCAATAGTTAAATTATTATTAATTATTTGACCTAATTGATTTGCGATGCTAGTATTTGCTTCTGATGCAGTATTAGCATCTTGTAATTTAATACTAAAATTACTTTGTTTATTATCAAAAGTAAAACTAAATGGTAATAAAATTATACTTTGATTATCAACACTTTCAATAGAAGCATCATTATAATTTGCGCTTAATAAAGAAGTACATAAACTATGATTATAAAAAACAATTGCATTAATTGTGCTTCAATAAATTTGTGGTTTAGTAGAATTATTAGTTGAATTTCCATATTGTAATAAATCTAAAATCTTAGTATTCATTTCAGATTGTAAATTAACATCAGATTGTAATTTTAATAACGCATTGTTGATATCTAATCCGTTAGTATTAGTAATATTTTGTGGTAATGTCAAATTACTTAATGTTGCTTGTAAGTTTAAAAAAGCTTTATTAAAATTAGTAAAATTGTGAATAATAACTCCATTTTTACCAGAAACAATACTACCTTGATAAGTTATTTGTGCAACTAACGTTCCGTTATAATCATCTGGTTTAAATAATGATGAGATTTCTAAATTTGTAAATTTATTGCCTAAAATATTTTTAATAGTTGAATTATTTATTAAAACATTTAAAATGTTTGCTTTTGTTAATGCTAAATAATTAGTATTATCAGTATATTTTAAATTTGTAGCAATCGCTAAACTAGGTATTAATTCACTAGTTTGATTAGTAACATTAATAGTCATTGTAGCTAAAGCATTACTTAACAATTTTACTAAATTTTGTTGATGTGTTAAAAACCCTGTAACTTCAAAACAAGATAATCCTTTAGAATTATTATTAAAACTAACTGTATAACTAATATATCCATCATTTGCAATAGGATTTGAAAGAGTGATATCAGTACTTTTTATTCCTTTTAAATTATTAGCAAGAATCACATCATTTTCAATAATATTATTAACAAATGTTGAAACACTTTTATTAAAATTAGAATTCAATGCTTCTGATGATGTTTGTTGAGTTTGAGCAGAAGTTAGAACAAAATTATTATTACTTAAAGCATTATTTATATCTTGTTTAATTATAGATTCTGATAAGAAACCACTTAATATAATATTAAGATTGTGAGCACCATACATAATTCCAGAAACACTAATAGTACCATTATTCAAATCAGGAGTTCAATTAGCATTACTAAAATTTCATAGTGCTTCATTATAATATGAAGTATTTGATTTTTTTAATTTATCATTTAAACAATTAAGTAAATCCTTAGTTAGTATCTCGATATTAGTTTGACTCTTTTTGCCAAGAGCATAACTTGGAGTTTGATTATTATAATTATTTAAAGTAACAGAAGTTAAGCTAGGTACATAGTTAGCTTGATTAAGTGTTTCAAATCCAACAATGGTTGGATATATATGAGTATTATTTAGTAAATTAATTTGATTATTTGCATATTCAATTTGAAATTGAATCGTTCCATTTGCATTATTGATATTATTATTTGGTTTTATAATATTAACTTTTAAATCTTGACTTTGATATTGTTGATTGTTTTTCATTTTAGCATTAATTCAATTTACAATATCTTGAATTAAAATATTTTGATTATTAGATGATGCATAAAATTGTGTTGGTAATTGTAATGGATTAATCTGATTTATTGATGATGCATATTTATTTAATGTACTAATACTTACATCTTTTGTTATTAAACTAATTAATTGTTTTTTAACTTGTGATAATTGTTTTAAACCTAAAATATTAATAATTCCGTTATTACCAATTTTGAAACCATCATAAGTACAATTAGTAGCTAAAATACCATCACCACTATCATTTAAAGATATACTTCCAATTTCTAATCCGTTATTATACCCAACATTACCATCTCTTAAATAACTATTAATATTTTTTGATTCTAATAAAGTGTTAATAGCTTTTTTAATATGAATTATACTATCAGATAATTGATTTAATACTTGGTTTGGATATAAATTTGAAAATGCTTGTACAATAACTCCTTTATTTATAACCTTATTAATATTATTTATTAATTTGGAAGTGGTTAAAAAACCATTAATATTAACTTCTAATGGTAAATTTTTTTTATTAAGAATTGTTTGATTATTATAACTAACATTTACAACCAAAAAACCATTATTATCATATTGTTGTTGTAATTGATGATTGTTTTGATTATTAACAATTGTTACTTCAATATCATTTGGATTATATCCTTTTATCTTATGATTAATTAAAATGAAATTAGCAATCTTTTTTGCAATTTTTTTCTCTGTAGTTTTTTTATTATAATTAGTTGCATAAGATGGTAAAGAAGCAAAATTTATACTATATGAACTATGATTATTTAAGTAACTACTAACATCTGTTAAAATTCTTTTTTGAGTTTCGTTATTTTGTTTTAAAGCAACTACTAAACCAGCAGCAATACCAGAAATAATAGCACTTATACTAAATATACCAGTTATGGTAAATGC
>JAHHTJ010000078.1 GCA_020024715.1 Mycoplasmataceae bacterium | reverse complement strand
TAGTAATATTATTTGATAATTTTTTAGATTTTGAAAAATTATCTACTTGATTAGAAAAAATTGATTTTCAACGTTTTTTACAAAATCGTGGATATAAAGTGTATCGTATCAATATTTTTGAATGATTTATTAATCCATTAAAAATTACAAAAGAAATTAAGGAAATATTAGAAAATGAATAATATGTGAAGTCAATTTGATTTATGACTAAAAACAATAATTAAAGATAAATTAGTTAAATCAAAAAGATTAGAAAATAATAATTCTTCATCAAATATTGAAAGAAATATGATTGATAATTTATCAAGTGAAAATGAAACTATAAATAATGATCAATTAAATGAATTATTAATTAATAAATAAATTTTTAAAATATGGCAAAAACAATATTAATTACAAATAAAGCTTATGGTGATTTAAAAGGAACTGGAAAAGATTATTGCCATGATAGTGGCGTAGCTTATACTAATGATCGTTATTTTTCAATAGTTAATGAAACCTTTGATTATCACTTAAAACTAAAAAGTAGATTTTTATCATGATTTGTTAATTTTTGATACTATACTACTGATTACAAAAAGAAACCAAGTTTAGCAAATAAAAAATTTTCTCGTGCAAAAATGTTAGAAACATTAATCTTTTGAATTTGTTTAATTGGTTTAATTATATGTCTAATTACTGGTGTTGCTGTTCCAATTATTCAAAGTGCTACAAAAAGTATTCTATTAATTCAAGGTAAAGCACTAGGAGCAATTTATGCAAACAATATTTTAGTAGGATATGTATTTACCAATGCAGAAGCTGCTGGAATTTTAGCATCTACTGGACATAGTGATGTTGTAACAACTATAGGTTCTAATAAATTTATTATTCAATTAACAAGTCAAATGCAACAATGGTTATATGAATGATTTTTATCACAACATGATAAACTTGGTAGTTTATCAATTTCACAACTATCACCTTCTCATTTAATATTAAATACTGATCAAACTGGACAAGCATTAATAATTCCTATTATTTGAAGTGCATGATTTGCTAAAGCAGATGTAATAATTCCAATTATTATTTGCATCATTCTAATTGTTGTAATTTATTTATATAATTATCGAAAAAAGAAATTATTACCTAAAATTAATAATTTAAGCGTTCAAGATTACTTAACTACAAAACTTTTATTTGTAAAGAGATTTCATTTCATTTTAAAAAGAAAAGTACCAATGATTAAAGGTATAAAAGAATTAAATCATCGCTTCATTTATGCAATAGATGCCTTAGGAACTACTCAAATTTATTACGATATACGTTTAATGAACTATATTTATAGTACCTTTTCTGATATGAACTGTATTATGTGTATCAATGTAACAGATGATACAACTATTGAATTATTGCAAAAAATTATTATGCAAGATTTTTCACAAAATATTAATTTAATTATTGTTGATACAGAAAATTTACAAGATATTAAATCAACTGATGGATATGGATACTTATTTAATAATTTATATCAAGAAAAATTAAATCAAGAACCAATTTCTTGACCAATTACTAATATTCAAGATAAAGATTTAGATTTGAAAATTAAATATCAAGAAACTATTCAAGCAACCTATGAACATAAATTAAATGAACAAATAAATATAATAAATAAAAAAATTGAAAAATTAGTATTAAGAAATAAAAGAACATTAAATGATTCTGAAAGAAGAAAGATTCTAGAAAAAATTGTATTTGAATATGAAACAAAAAAGAAGATATTAATAGACAATTATAATGACTTTAAAAAATTAATAAATGCATCATAAACAATAATTAATATTAATGAATTAATTTATTAATATAATAAAATATACAAAAAAAATAAAAAATGAAAAATAATTATACATTAGGAATTGAAAGTAGTTGTGATGAGGCAGCTATTGGAATTATTAGTGAAGGTAAAGTAATATATCAAGATCTTTATAGTAGTGCAAAAATACAAGCAATGTATGGAGGAGTAATTCCAGAAGTCGCTAGTAGATTACATGAAAAAAATTTTAATAAAATGTTGCTTAAACTTAAAAGTAATTTTGATATTTCTAAAATAACAAATATTGTATATACTGCATATCCTGGTTTAATTGGAGGATTGCATGTTGCTAATGTATTTGCTAATACTTTAGCATGACAATTAAATATTCGTGTCATTCCAATTAATCATATTTATGGACATATTTTTAGTGCTATGATTGGAAGAAAAGAAATTCAATATCCTTTTTTAGCGCTAGTTGTATCTGGAAAAACATCTTCAATATACAAAGTTAATGCAATTGATGATATTGAAGAATTAATAAAAACAACTGATGATGCATGTGGAGAATGTTTAGATAAAATTGGAAGAAAATTAGGAATTTCTTATCCAGCAGGAAAAGAAATTGATGATCATTACTCTGATCAGTTAGCATGTATTAAATTAATTCCTCATGGACCAAAAGAAAACAATTTCAGTTTTAGTGGGTTTAAAACTCATATTTTAAATTTAATTAACAAAAATAATAATAACAAAACGTATACAACATATCAGATAACATCAAGCGCAATGAATTGAATAGTGGAAGAAATTATTAGAAAATTACAATTTTGTGCTGAAAAATATCATATCAATAAACTATTCATAGGTGGAGGAGTAAGTGCAAGTAATACACTTAAAAATAAATTATTAAAACAATCTTGATTAAAGGATTTATACTTAACAGAATTAAAATATACAGGTGATAATGGTGTAATGATTGCATATTATGGAGAAAAACTTTTTCAAAGTATAGATGATAAAAATATTACATTAAAAAATCATTAGGTAAGTTATTTGATATAAACTTACCATAAGTTATAAACAAATAGGTTCTATTTCTAAACAAATTAATAAGTATTTTTCAAAAATAAATTTACTCTTACTAATTTGATACTACTATACTTTTATATAAATAAATTTATTTTCTTCTTGTTAATTAATAAATTTGTTATCTTAGTCAATTATTGTTTAATGTAACGAATAATTACATGTTTTATGAAATCTTATTTCTGATTAATAAATCTTTTCTAACATTTTATTAATATTTTTAATAGTTTTTTATTTTTATCATTTCTTTAATAGTTAAATAA
>JAHHTJ010000077.1 GCA_020024715.1 Mycoplasmataceae bacterium | reverse complement strand
GTTGTTTATATGTTTATCTTCAATTGTTAAATATATATGTTACATGTTAGTACAAGTATTATTAATTAACCAAATATCTTATGTAACAGCTGTTTTATACCCTAATCTTGGTGGGTTATATTTTATTTCAATTATGGGAGCAGTATTACCAATATTAAACTTCTTTTATAATCCAATTTCTGGTTTTATGGCAACAGGTACAACTATCATTGCTTATAATTATGGAATTAAGGAATATAAAAGAATTAATATGATCGTTTTTGAATCTAGTTTATTCATTTTCTTATATGGTTTATCTGTATTATTATTGGTAGGATTTTGTTCTCCTATTAGTGATTTCTTTTTAAATATTTTTGGAATTAAAAACACTACAAATAAAATTCTTTATGAATGTGCTAGAAGATTTTTATGAATTTCATTAATGATTATGCCAATTAGAGGAATAGGTAATGGTGCATATATGCTAACAAGAACTACAAAAAGATATTTACAAGCAGTTTTTGTAGCAATTTTAAGATCTTTTATAATTATTGTACCTATGTTATATATATTTAGTGATATTGCTTTAAATTCATCCATACCAATAAAAAATATATTATTAGCAAAAAATAATCCAATATTTAATCCTAATATTTGAATATTACTATGAACACAAAGTGCATCCATTATTACAAGTAATATTATTACAATAATTTGAATAATCTATTTTTTATATAAGGAAATTTACAAAGAAAAAACTATTTTTACAAAATGAAAAATAAATAAAAAAATAAATAAAATATACTTAAAAAGTTTATTAAATGAATCTCACATAAAATAATAATAATTATAAGGAAAGTAAAAATGCAAAAAAAATTTATCATTGATAACCATACTCATTTAAATATGGAACCATTATATGAAAATTATCATGAATTAGCAAAAATATGTAAGCAAAAGAACATGTGACTAAACCTTATTGGTTGCGATGTAGAAAGTTCAAAAAAAGCAATTGAAGTAGCTAAAGATATTAAATTTGCCAAGGCATTTATTGGAATTCATCCTAATGATGTAACAAAATTTAAAATTGAAGAAATAGAAAAAGTTTTTGATGAATTGTATTATCAAAATCAAAATATTGTTTTAGGTATTGGTGAGTGTGGATTAGATCGCAAAGATCTAGTAGATGAAACAAATTTTGAATTACAAATTAAATGATTAAAATTTCATGCAAAAATGGCAAATAAATATAATATTCCAATAATGTTACATATAAGATATGCATACAAAGACCTTATTAACTTATGAGATCAATTTAACTTTAAAACACAAGTTATTATTCATTGTTTTTGTGGAAATAAACAAGAAGCTAAGGCACTATTAGAAAAACGATGTTATATATCATTTGCTGGTATTGTTACACATAAAAAACAAGCAGATGAATGAGCTATTGATTCAATTAAAGAAGTACCATTAGATAGAATTTTTGTTGAAACAGATGCCCCTTGTTTAACTCCAAAAGAATATCGCAAGTCAACTAATATTAACATGCCGTTTTATATCTTTGAAACATATAGTTTTATTGCAGAAATTAAAAATATTGGTTTTGATGAATTAGTAGATGTATGTAATAAAAATTACTTAAATGCATATAATTTAAAAGAAATAAAAGAAAATTA
This sequence comes from Mycoplasmataceae bacterium, assembly GCA_020024715.1. GTDB lineage: Bacteria > Bacillota_I > Bacilli_A > Mycoplasmatales > Mycoplasmoidaceae > RGIG1987. The sequence continues at coordinate 1,511 of JAHHTJ010000077.1, read as the reverse complement.
AAAAACTAAATAATTATTTTAATTTTGTTAAAATTTTGTTTATTTTCCAACACAAAAATTAGCAAATAAACGATCAATAAAATTTAAATCAGTTGTTTTACCTATTAATTCTTGAAAATATTTCAATACACGATGTAAATCATCAATAATCAAATCAAAACTAAAACCATTTTCTAATGTTTGTTTTAATTTAAATAAATGATTTAAAATTTTTTCTGCTATTTTTAATTGTTGTTTGTCTTGCAAAGTGTATTGATTTATTAATTCAAAATTATCTATTTTATTTAATTCATTTTTAATTTCTTCTAATAATAACTTATAGGAATCATCAAATGTATTAATACATATACCGTTTCAATTAGTTTTTCTTTCTAAATCACATTTGTTTATGGCTATAATATGTTTTTTATTTTTGATAATATTAAAAATTTTAAGTTCATCATCGTATTGAATGTTATTTGATCCATCAATTAAAAAAATAATTAATGCTGCGTTATTAATTGTTTCTAATGATTTATTAATTCCTAATGATTCTACTAAATCATTAGTTTCATGAATTCCAGCAGTGTCATGTAATTTAATAATTCTATTATCTAAATTAATATAAGCTTCAACAACATCTCTTGTTGTTCCAGGAATATTAGAAACTATTGCTTTATTTGATTTAGTTAATTTATTTAATAAAGAAGATTTACCAGCATTAGCAACACCAACAATTGCTACATTAATTCCCTCATAAATAGGAATCATTATTTTTGCATCATTAATAAGATTTTTAAATATTTCAATTAATTTATTGAAATAATTAATTATAAAATCATTATTTATTGGTTCTTCATTATCATCATTGAATTCTGGGTAGTCAATTAATACTTCCATTCGACCAATAATGTGAAATAATTCTTCTTCATAAACATTTAAAATTTTTACTTGTTTATTTAATAGTGTTTGTAATGAAAATTTAATTGCTTGATCATTTGTAGCTTTAATTAAATTATTCATAGCAAATAATTGGACTGCATTCATTTTATTATTTAATAATGCTCGTTTAGAAAATTCACCTCGCTCAGCTAATGAAGCTCCATAATAAATTAATGTTTTAATTATTTTATTTGCAATTATTTCACTTCCATGACAATTAATTTCAATTAAATCTTCACCAGTGAATGATTTAGGAGCAACAAATTTCATTAATAAAACATCATCTAATAACGCATTATTTTCATCATATAATTTCACGTGTTCAATAGTATCTGGTATTTTTTTAATATCTTTTTTTGCTAATAAACTTAAAATTTCATATGCACGATCACCAGATAAACGAATAATATGAATTGCACAAATTCCCTTAGCAGTTGCTAGCGCTGTTATTGTTTTCATAAATAATTCCTAAAAATTCATTAAAAATTAAAGTTTTATTAGAAGATTCATTAACATAATCTAACAATAGTAAAATTTTTTCTTCTAAAATATATTTTTTATTAACTTGAAAAAAATATAATCAATAATAT
>JAHHTJ010000076.1 GCA_020024715.1 Mycoplasmataceae bacterium | reverse complement strand
AATTATTGAAATATATTCAGATGATTTAGAGGAAGATTTAGGAAAAAAATTAAAATTTTATTAAGTAGTATTAGTTTGTTAGCAGTTATCACAATTTGTATCTCTAGTATTATATCTTGTGGTTCTGATAATAATTCAAGTAAAACAATTATACCTAATCAAGAACTAAAAATCGCTTTTAATAAAGTTATAAAAAATAAAAACTTAACAACTATAAAATCCAGATATGATTACTTAAATGAAAAAAACACACAAAATGAATTTAATAATGCATTAAAAACACAATATGAAGGTAATTATGATTTGCAATATAACTTAATGCAATATAATTCTAATCAAAATGAACTTGTTATTCCTATGCAAATAAATAAACATAATGAATTCATTGTATGTAATGTTTCAAATAATGTAATTAATGTAAATATAGAAAATAATAATCCTTTATTAATTACTTCTACTTCACAAATAAAAGATAAGATTAATAATGTTAATATAAATTTAAATCAATTAAGGATAAATAATTCTGATTTACAAACATATCAAACATATTTTACAACTAGTTTGGCAAATAAAATTGATTCATCATATACTAATTCAACTTCATCAATTCCTCCTTTATATAATAATGAAATTAATTCTAATTTTAAAACTGCTTTAAAAACTTATTTACAAGATGCATATAATATTGATGCTAATGAATTAAAAATAAATAGTATTTCTGGTATTAATAATTTAGCTTCAAATACCATTGTTTTAGCAACTAATAATTCTAATACATCTTTAAATATAACTAATAGCGATTCATCAATTAAAGTATCATTTAGCATTGGTTCTAATCAAAATCAAACAGCTAGTGTTATTATTAATGGTTTTATGACAAGCTCAGATTTAATTAACAAAATAACAAAAATTTTTAAAAATAATTCTTCTATTGAATTAACTAGTTTAATTAAAGATTATACTACATCAATTAATCAACAAAATAATACTAGTTCTAGTAAAACTGATGTTATTAATAATCTTAATACTTTTAAAACATTTGATCAAAATACCATTTTGCAAAATGCAACAGTAACAAAACCTATCTTTCGTATTTTATTAGATCAATATTTTGTTAAACAACAAATAAAAATAGGAAATAATAATTTTTCTTTAAATCAAATTTTAACTAATAACAATTTAGAATTTGTTGCATATTCACAATGATCTAGTCAAAAAACAGATTTTAGTTTTCAATTATTAAAAAAACAAAATATAAAAACTGCTTTTTATGACTATAGTAAAGAACACACAAATACTCATCCATTAATCCAAGTAACAGGTTTTGGTCAAGATACAAATTGAGATCAAACAAAATTTAGTTCATGACAAAAAGTACTAGGTTATCCTGAACATGCAAAAGAACCAATTAAACCCATAAATAATAATGGAATTATTTCTGTAGCATTTGCAAATAATGAAAATATTATTTATGACGGAAACATTAATCTTAATTGAACTAATTTAAATAACAATAAAATTACTAGTGCATACATCAGTAAATATAACAATGAAGATGTACATTTTCCGATTGAAATAAAAAATGATAATGTTTCGATTCCGGTTCAATGATTAACAGCTTTAAATTTGAAAAATTGAACTAATCAAACTATTACATTAAGCTTCATTATTAATAATAAGAAATATGAAACACCAAATCAATCCTTCTTTTTTGTTAATAATAAAATAGATGCAATCGGAGTATTTGCAAATAATCAACCAATTTCTTCTAAAATTATTTCAAATGATAATATTACTTTAAAAACTTTACAACCATTAACATCAAAACCTATATGACAAGTTAATCCTTCTAATAATCCTAATGGCTGAATTAATATTACAAATAATAATACTTTAGGAATTAATATTAATAATAATGAGTTAACTTTTAATAATTTCACTATAAAAAACAATGGTTTGTATCGTGCAAAATTTGATAATAATAAATATTCAAATACAATTCAATTAATAACAAATAATGAATTAGGAAACATAACACTAACTTCAACACAAGTGGATAATGCAGATATTGCTAAAAACGGTTTTTTATATAATAAACAAATAACTTTTAATAGTTCAATATCTACAATTTTAACTAATGCAGATTGAAGTTATCAATGAGAATATCAAACTAATATGGGAGTTCAACAAGCACCAAATCAGACTGTAAATTCACCATTTACAAGAAGTGCTTTTACTGGACAATGAAATAAAATAGAAGGAGCTACACAAAATAGTTATAGTTTTTTACCAACTGCTAAATATGTAGGATATGGATATAATTTCAGACTAGTAGTTACAAATAAGAATAATGCTAATCAAATAATAATTTCTAAACCGATTAATCTTTATATAAAACCTTATAAAGCTTCATCTAATAATTCACAAGTACAAATCGCTATTAACGGAAACAACTTTCTAAAATTTCCATATATTCCTAATGGACCATATGATGGTAATACGTATTTCCCAGTTAAATCAGTAAATGCTAATAATAATCTTGATATAGTAGCATCATTAAAACAATCATATTTAAATGATAAAAACTATAATTTAGATTGAAAAAATAATCCTAATGGTATTATTACTTGAGAAATTTTATATCAATCAAATAATCAACAATATTATGTTTTGCAAACTGGTCCGACAGATAAGCAATCATCTTGAAGTTTAATAAAACAAGCTTCATATTTATCAACATTATGTAATGAAGGTGAATTTGGTATTTATGTATTTATTTCATTAAAAAATGCTCAAGATAATCTGAATTTAAATTCTCAATTCCCTATTTCTATTCAAGTATTACCAGAACCAAGTAGCTGAACTAATAACAACAATAGTAATTATTTTCAAATTCCAAATCAATCCATAAATATGCATCAATTACCTTTTATTAAAAATATTGGTAATAATATGATTATAAATTCTGTGAATTTAGATAAAGTAATGGTTGCAATATTATATAAGAAGTAGGTAAATATTATGAAAAATAAAAAAATAAAAAAAAGTTTATTAATTTCAGTTGGTGCAATTTCTTTATTATCTTGTATAACTTTAAGTACAACTTTATCATTGCACCACAATATTAAAAAAGATAATCAAATTAATAAAACAATATTAAATAAAATACCTTTAAATAC
>JAHHTJ010000075.1 GCA_020024715.1 Mycoplasmataceae bacterium | reverse complement strand
GATATTTATTAAACAACACTAAATGTTCATTTAATAAATCAGAAATAAATTCACTTTATCAAAAAAAGTTTAAGATTGCTATAACTATATAATTACCATGAAAAAATATTAATAAAGTTCTATTATGCTAATTAATGCTTGAATTAAGTTTAAAGAAAAGAATATTCTTTGTGAATAAAGAATATTAATTATTAATGAAGAATTTGATACAAAAAATTATTTATCAAGCAATATCTTATAAAAATTATTTAAATTAACTAAGATATAAACTTAATTAATATGTTAGAAATTACTAAAATTTAAATATGAAAAGAATTTGCAAAAAACATATCATAAATGGTAATAAACTTAATCATAATTGTAAATTAAACAAATAGAATTAAGTTTAATAAATATTAATAATATAAGTTTTTTATTGATGATAACTATAATTTATTAATTATTTGAATTTGACGAATATCCAGTTCATTCATGATGAACAGAGCTATCACCTTCTGTATAATAAGCTCCTTTTCAACTTAATGGAACAATTTGTTTGATAATTCCATAATTTAAGTTATTTCCTTGTTCAAACAAGCTAGTGAATAAAGAACTCATAATTGGACTATATGTAATTGCTCCTAATTGGTTTTGTTGAATATCTCAAACCATACCTAAATGTTGTAAAGCTAAATATTCACAACCTTTAAAATAACTAAAGTAATTTGAGTTAGCTGGTCATACTACTAATGCAACAGATAAATTAGAACGAATAATAGACATAAAACTAGATAAAGAACCAGCTGGTCCATATAATCCTCAAGTAGGATCTAATGTCATTCAAATTTTTAATGTAGGATCTCATACTTGTACCCATGCATGATCTGAAGAACTAGAAGGACGAGACATTAAATTTGTATTTATAGAAGCATTACCAATTATTACTCTTGAAACCATACCAGCTTCTCTTAGCATTACACAAGTTAAAGTAGAGAATTCAACACAAATACCAGATAAAGTGTTATATATATTATTTGTAGTTTGATAATAAGGTGTATATGGTGCTGCTTGTGGATTAAAATTAAAATCATATTTTACATTTTCATGAACTCAAGAAGCAATTGCTGATGCTTTTTGATAAATAGTATTATATTTAGAAACAATATTAGTTGTGATTTGTTCTAAGGATTGATCAGGATTTAATCAATTATATTTATAAAATCATCCAGTAGCATAAGTTGCGTTATTGTTAATGGTAGCAAAACCGTTACCAACATTGTACATTGGTAAATTATAATATCATTTATTAGCATTATATGTTACTCCATTTCCTCCGACAGCATAACTATTTAAACTAGGAGCAATATTTAAACCTCATGAAGAATATATTGCTTGATTTTGATCTAAATTTTTATTAATTAATGAAGTAATACCAGATGCATTAACTTGAAATTTAAAAACAAGTTGTTGATTTGTTAAATCATGTCCAAATGAAATAACGTTACCATTACTATGTACCATATTAACAATAGTATTATATTGTGCACTAGTGATGGTTACATCATCACCATTTTGATAATTCATATTATCAACTTTATTAATGATTGTTGATATACTAGTTCCTTGATTGAATGATTCAGTTTGATTACCTACTTGAATACTTAAATTACCACTAAGAGATGCATTTTGAATATTAGATGGTATTGAAGCAATTACCGGATAATTATTTAAGTTATTATCAAATTCTGGAAAATAAACATTATTACTTACATTTCATAATAAACATTTATTAGTCATACCATTAAATAATAAAGTTAAATTAATAGTATTTGAACTATTTGCGAAATTTAAATTAATACCTGAACGAATTGGATTATTACCAGTAAAATGAGAATTAAATGCACCAACTCCTGCTACATTAATATTAAAATCATAATTATTAGTTAATGGATTTTGTAATTGTTCTTGAATACTAAAATTACCTTGATCGTTAGAAGTTGTACTAAAGGTTTTATCATTAATATTAATTGTAATATTTTTATTTGGCAAAGTAATACCAGAAATTAAAAACGTTTTATTATTAGCATCATAATATTGAGAAGTTAAATGTGTTAAATTTTGCATTGGATAAATACCAGATTTTTTAATTACAAAATAACTTGTAAGTAAGTTTTGATATTGTAATGAATCTTTTAAATTCATATAACTATTTAAACCAGAATCAGGATTTATATAATTTGATGAAATAAAAATATCATTACCATAATTGATAGATCCACTAGATAATCCTCCGTTTGCTCCACCACCACCATAAGATACTACTTGACTAGTTTGTATACCTAAAATATCTCCATAATCAAAACTTACATTATTTATTTTTTTATTACCGTTATATTCATTTATAGTTTGTTTTAAAGGAGAACATATAGAAATAATATTATTTCCAGGTATAGTTTGTGTTCCGCTTAAATTATCACTACCATCTTGTTGTAATGTCATTGTTGAAGTATTAAAGTGAATACTTCCAACTTTTGATCCACCACTATTAGAATATGAAATTGCATAATCATTCAAATTATTAGAATATGTTGCAATTCCAGTTGTAGTTTCTGTGTAATTTGTTGATGGTGTTGCTGAATTTGATTCTTTTAATTTAGATCAAAATGGTGAATTTTCAATTTTATAATCATTTGAATAATAAGTGTTTTTTAAATAAGAAGTTATAATTCATTTTTGTTGATGGGGCGCAAATTGGTATAAAGCATTACCTTGAATAATATTTTGTACAGTATGCACGATTTTGCTGTAATTATTACTTGATGTAAAAGAACCTTCTTGTCAACTTTTATTTCAAATTGTATTAACACCTAATACAATAGGGGTTTCATAACTAAAACAATTACCAGAAAAACTATTAATACCAATGCTATTTAAATTTTTTGGTAAGTTTAAAGTTGTTAAATTGTTGTTAGCAAATGCATAATTACCAATATTTTGCAATAAAGAATTAAATGTTACTGAATCTAAGTTATCAGTATAAAAAGCACCAGGAGCAATATCAGTTACAATATAAGTTTTATTATTGTGTGTTACAAAATTTGGAATTATTAAATTGGGTTGTGATGTTTTTGTATTAAAACCCATTAAACTAACTGTATATTCATTATTAGAATTAATTTTAAATACTAAATTATTTACTATAAATTCATTATTAGTTATTTTAGAAATAAAGCTT
>JAHHTJ010000074.1 GCA_020024715.1 Mycoplasmataceae bacterium | reverse complement strand
ACTCCTTACTATTTTATTTAGTAAGAAGTTTTACATAAGATTTGGACTACTCCCACAATTAATTTAATTCTTTTTGGATTTTCATAAACTGCTTTTTCATCAATGCCTTTTATTTTGTCATCACGAATTTCATTACTTGTAGAAAATGTTTTATTATAAGAGATTTTAAACTGCAATACATTACCATCTCTTATAGCATGTTTAATTGTATAAGCATGAAGCTCTGGTCCAAAAATTGTGGCTGTTGTAAATTCTTTATTTATAGCATTTTCTTTTCTTATTGGTGTTCCTGTAAACCCAAACATATTATATTTTTTAAAGTTCTTAGTAATATTTTTATGCATACTACCAAACTGACTTCTATGACATTCATCAAAAATGAATACAACATGTTCATTAAAAATAGCATGATTTGTATTATTTTTGATGAATCTACTTAGTTTTTGAATGGTTGTAACAATAATTTTATATTCCTTATAATTTCCATCCTTATCTTTATTTTCAATTTGTCTTTGTAATACAGAAGTACTTATAGATACATCAACTGAACCTTCTTGAAATTTATTAAATTCTTGAATGGTTTGATAATCAAGATCAGAACGATCAACAACAAAAATAATTTTACCAATATTTGGTAATTTACTTGCTAAGGTTGCGGTTTTAAATGAAGTTAATGTTTTACCACTTCCAGTTGTATGTCAGATATATCCACCTGTATCTTTAGATGCAATATTTTTATTATTAATAGAAATAATTATTTTTTCTAGAATTTTTTCAGTTGCAGCTATTTGATAAGGACGCATCACTAATAATTTTTTATCAAATGTAAAGACACAATATCTAGTTAAGATTTTTAACAATGTTCTTGATTCAAAAAAAGTTTGAGTAAAATCTCTTAAATCTGAAATGTGATTATTTCTTTGATCAGATCAAATAGAAGTAAATTCAAAACTAGAACATGATTTCATATCATTTTTAGTTATGGTGGTTTCATTATTTACTTGTAATGCACCTTGTCTAGTAGTATTTGAATAATATCTAGTATAAGTACCATCAGAAATAACAAATATTTGAACATATTGAAATAATCTTGAACCTGTAGAAAAACTATTATTTTGATATCTGAAAATTTGGTTGAATGCTTCTTTTAGTTCAACTCCTCTTTTCTTTAATTCGATATGAACTAAAGGTAAACCATTTACTAAAATTGTTACATCATAACGATTTACATAATTTCCATTTGGATTTTCAAATTGATTGATAACTTGCAATTTATTATTAGCAATAATTTCTTTATCAATCAATTTAATATTATGAGTATTATTATTTTCATCTTTAAATGATTTAATATGATCTTCTTGAATCGTTCAAGTTTTATCTTTAATTCCTTGGTTTTTATTATTGATATATTCATCATAAAAACGTTTTCAATCAGATTCTGAAAAATGATAATTATTTAATCTTTCAATTTGTATTCTTAAATTTAAAATTAATTGTTCATCATTTTTTAGTGTACTTAAATATTCATAACCTAATTTTGTTAGATCATTAATAAAACTATTTTCTAATTGTGCTTCAGTTTGAAATGATCTATTATCATTTTCTTTACTTTTTCACTCAGAAACAATTGTAAAATGGTTTGTTAAATCTTCTAATAATATACCTTTATCTTTAAGCATTTTAATTTTCTATATCTTTTATAATTTCATCAATTTTTTTTCTTAATTCATCAGATTTATGAACTACTTCTTTTAATTCTTGATTTAAAACTTTAATATCAATAACTTCAGTTTTATCTTCTTGTTCTACATAAGTATTAACCGCTAAATTAAAATCTTGTTCTTTAATTTGTTCAAAACTCGCTAACCTTGAAAAATACTTAATTTCTTTTCTTTCTTTAAAAGTATCAATAATTTTATTAATGTTTTCTTGTGTTAATTTATTACTATTTGTAATCTTTATATATTCTTTTTTTGCATCAATAAATAAAACATTGTTATCTGTTTTATTCTTTTTTAAAACAAGAATGCAAGTAGCTATGCTTGTACCAAAGAATAAATTAGATGGTAAATTAATTACACAATCAACATAATTGTTTTCAATTAAATATTGTCTTATTTTCTTTTCAGCTCCACTTCGATACATTACCCCAGGAAAACATACAATACTTGAAGTTCCATTATTCGCTAAATGATATAAACAATGTAAAACAAAAGCTAAATCACCTTTATTTTTAGGAGCTAATACTCCAGCTGGTGCAAATCTTGGATCGTTAATTAATAATGGATTTTCATGTTTAATTCATTGAACAGAATATGGTGGATTTGAAACTACAACCTCAAATTTTTCATCATTAGCTATTTGAGGATTTAATAAAGTATCACCAAGTTCAATATCAAATTTAGAATAATTTATGTCATGTAAGAACATATTCATCCTACATAAGTTATAAGTAGTTAAATTTATTTCTTGTCCGATAAAATAAGAAACATTATCTGCTCCTAATATTTTTGCTGCTTGTAATAACAAAGAACCAGAACCACAAGCTGGGTCATAACAAGTATTGATTTTTTTCTTATTAATCAAACATAGTTTCATTAATAATTCACTAACTTCTTGTGGAGTAAAATATTCTCCACCAGATTTACCAGCTGCTGAAGCATACATAGAAATTAAGTATTCATAAGCATCACCGAATGCATCTATTGAATTAGATTGATAATCACCTAACTTCATTTCTCCAATTCCATTCATTAAAGAACATAGATTTTTATTTCTTTCTTCAACAGTTGAACCTAATTTATTACTATTAACATCAAAATCACTAAATAATCCTTTCAGATTTTTTTCAGATTTAGTACCTATTGATGAAGCTTCAATATTTTTAAAAATTGTTTCTAAAGTAATATTTAAATCTTTATTAGTTGGTGCATTTTTTCAAACATTAATAAATAATTCAGATGGATAAATAGAAAAACCTTTTTCATCCACCAATCTTTTTTTATTTGATTCATCAACATCTTTATCATTTAATAATGCATAATCAAATGAAGGATTTATTTCTCTTTCAATTTTATTAACATAGTTAGTTAAGTTTTCAGATAAATAACGATAAAACATCATACCTAAAACATATGTTCTAAAATCTCATCCATCTACACTTCCTCTTAATTTATTAGCAATATTTCATATTGTTTTGTGAAGTTCATTTCTTTCTTGTTCTCTTTTATTATCCATAATCTAAATTTCTGATATCATTAATAATTTTAATTTTTTATTAATATACTTAAACAATTTTTATACACAAAAAGATTTTAAAATTATTATTCATATTATAAAATAAGCA
>JAHHTJ010000073.1 GCA_020024715.1 Mycoplasmataceae bacterium | reverse complement strand
TAAACTTCTATTCAAATAATTAAATAAATTTATAATTTATGAATTAACTTTACTATATGTTAATTATTTTGTCGTTTTTATTTCATTTATTACTTCATTTAGAGCAAGTTTTACACATTTAATTACTCAATCAAATGTTTCAACTGTAGAATGAAATTGCATAGCATACACTTTTAATGCATAAACAACAGCTTCTGGATCTTTAAAGTCTTCATTATAATTAGTTGCTCTAAAACCAGTAGAAAATGATATGTATGGAGTAAATTTTCCATTAATCCTTTTACCAGTTCTAACTCATGAATATAATTTATTTCCAACTGCTTCAATGATTTTGTTATTAGCAATTAATTTTTCTTTATATGAAGGATCATTTAATTCCTTCTCATATTCAGCTTTTGCATCTGTTACTAATTCATCATAAATTCTAAATAAAGTAACTTGTCCATGATTATTTGGATTAACAGTGATAATATTTTTACTTTGCTCTATAAATTTTCTAAGTCATATATGATGTTCTACTTCTCATCCGTTTACTAACCTGAATCCAGTTAAACCAAAATAGTGTAATGTTGCTCAAGCAGCACAACTACCAGCACCTGATCTTGAACTTTCTAAAGAATAATACATTGGATTATATGGAGATCTTTCTTGCAAATATGCATATTTTAAAGAATTATCATGATTATTTTTTGATGTTTTTATATATGACATTAAATTAACAAATTCATCACGATCACGATAATTAAAACTAGTTGCTACATATGGACAATATCCAGATTTATGAAAATCTGTTGAATAACAATCTGCAAATTTAATTTTTTTAGCATGTTCATACATTTCTTCAATAATTGGTAAAGCTTCTTTATTAAAGCCTAAGGGATTATTTTTAAAATCATATCCTTTGAACGATAATCATGAAAAACCAATAACTGCATCAGCATATAAAATTGCTTTTCCATATTTTTTAGGATTATTTGGATATTTTTCCATTAGTTTAGAAATAGCTTCTAAATCATCAAATGAATTAGTATCAGTAGTTCCGCTATTTCCAACTACCATTGCTATAGGAATATCTTTTTCATGTAATTCTATTAAAACTTTTTCTAATTCATCTATTTTCATTCTATTATTATCATCAACAGGAATTTGTATTAAGTTGTCAGTACCAATTCCTCCTCAAACAACACAATGTTGTTTTGAAAATTGTGCAACAGTAGAACAAATTACCTTACAGGGTTCATAAATACCCTTAGACATTGAATCTTTTAAAACTCTAGTTTTACCATATTGTAAAGCGTATTGTCAACCACCTTGTCCACCATAAGTAAAAATACATCCCGCTTTTTTTCCTTCATCTCAAGCAAGATCGCCTAACATAGCTCCACATTCTAACTCAGCTTTATGAACATTTCATGCATATTCTCCTTCTAAAATATTAGGAGAAAATAATGAACAAAATAAAAATGCTTGTAAACCAGCTCGATTAGATTCAGGATTAACATTACATAATGCTAATGAACTACCTCAATTTACAGCACCTTCAAATAATTCAGTTACTTTATTTAATACATTTTTTCTTGTAATACCATTTTCTGGTACTTTTGCTTCATAAACTTTTTCAAAATCAATTGTTAATTTAGGGTTGTAACCTAAAAATGCACGATCTTCATTACGATTTTTTGGTAATAATTTGAATGCAGGTTCAATTATTTCTTCAATTGTTTCTTTGAATTCATTACTAGTTTGATATGGTTCTGCAAAATAAGATGATACAATTTCATTTCTTTTTTGCTCATTTGATTTCATTATTATAATAACCTTTCATTAGAATCTATCTTGCTAATATTAGAACATTAAAATAATTTTTTTTCTTTTTATTTGTAATTTTTATTGCATTTTATTATTTTAAAAAGAAAATAATTAAACAATTTTAGCTATTAAAAAACTTAATTGAATAAGAAATAACAAAATAATAATTTCTACATTTTTTTGTCTATAAATATTTAGTTACTTCTATTAAAATTAATAAGAAGGATTATTATGAATTATATAAATCACAAAATCAATACGATGACAATTTTTGTAGGTATTAGTGGTTCTGGAAAAACTACTTTATTAAAAAAATTATCTATCGATGAAAATCAAATTATTAATTGTGACCGCTTAAGACAACTCTTTGGAAACTGTTTATTTCAAAATAAACAAGCTAGTTATGCATTAGATTTTGAACCAGTAGTTTGAGAAACATTTAATAACATTTTATTTGCAAGAATTTTTCAAGGTAATTTTATTATTATTGATAATACTAATTTAAATCAAAAAAATCTTGAACACTTATTAATAATAGCTAAAAATTATAATTATCAAATTAATATTGTTTTATTTGAATCTAACGTTACAAAAAGTTTAAATCGTCAAAAAAATATTGATCGTATTTTTAATGTACCAGAAGATGTTATTGTTCAACAACATAATGATTATCAAAAGACTGTTAGTTGATTAAAACAAGATAAAATTATTAACAAATATAATTATCAAATAATAAATAGTAATAGTTTTATTGATCAATATAAACAAAAACCAAGCATCATAAATATTTATAATAATAAAATTTCTTATAATGATAAATTATTTGATGACATCAAAGTAATAGGAGATGTTCAAGGAGATATAAAAATTGCTAATAATTTTTTAAATATGCTTAAAAAGAATCCAAAAACTCTATTCATTTTTAATGGTGATTTTATTGATAAACATAACTATATATATGAAGAAAAAGAAGCAAAATCACTATTAGATATTTTCAATAAAGTTTTAGGAATGAAAAATTTTATAGGAATTTATGGGAATCATGATTATTTATTTAATTTAGCAGTTATTAATAATTTTTATAAATTTGATATTAATTTTAGTTTTGAAAAATTTAAATTAAAAATTCGTAATACATTACAACCATTATTAAATGACAATAATAAATATTATTTAAGAAAAATAGCAAAAAAAATTTATGAAACATTTGTTGTAGATTTGATTATAAATTTAAATAATAAAAATGATACTTTAATTAATCAATCAATTTATATTTCTCACGGTGGCATTAAAAATGAAGATTATAAAAATCCTCAAGTTATTAAAATGGGTGTATGCAAAATCAATGATTTAAAAATTACAAGTATGAATGATAAAACTGAAGGTTATTCTGTTGGTTTTCATCGCTATCGTTTTAAACAAATTGACTTTTTAAATAGTTTTTACAAACAAATAGTTTCTCATTATAATGCTTGACATCAATGCACTATTAATGATCAAACTATTTGCGTAGATAATAGTGATAATGATAAATTAGGAATATTAGAAATAAAAATTAATAATGATAAATTTAGCTTAAAAAGATATTGTATCAATAAGAATAATGAAATTTCTGATTATGAAG
>JAHHTJ010000072.1 GCA_020024715.1 Mycoplasmataceae bacterium | reverse complement strand
ATTTTTTTTCATTATTATTTGTTAATTTATTATTTTTGTTTAAATTAGAATGTTTTTGATTATTAATAATATTTTTGATGCTTTCAACAATATCTTGTACTTCTTTATTGTTTTTAGCAAACAAATTAACAATATCATTAATATTTTGGTTAGCAATTTTTTCAATAGTATTAAAATAAGTGCTAATTGCAATTAAAGAATCTAACACTGGTTTCATTGATTCAGACTTAAAAGTAATATCTTCAATCAAATAATCTATTTTTTTTGCTACAGTCATAGTTCTTCTTATCAATCAAAAAAAAGCTGCAAAAACAATAATCGCAACAATAATTAATATTACTAATAAAACAATTAAATAACTTGGCATCTTATTAAACTAATTATATAATTTTTATTCATTTTTAAAATATTTAAAAAAAGCTTGAAAATTTAATGAATAAATACTTTTTTTCAATTCATCTTTTTTTATTGGTAATGCTAATAAAAAATTAATGTTTTGTTCTAAAAATAATGATTGATCAATTGTTGCAATATTTTTACATAAATAACAATCATTTTTCCCAGCAATTAATTTATTTTTAATACTTGATTTAATTTCATCAAGATGTAAATAAATATCATCAATTCCTTTAGAATAAGTTTTTAATAATGTACTTGCAGTTTTAGTTCCAATTCCAGCAATTCCATGATAATTATCTGAACTATCTCCAGCTAATGCTTTAAAATCAGGAATTAAATTTGAACAAAAACCAAATTCTTCTAAAAAAGAACTAGGATTAAATGATTTAATATTGCTAATACCCTTAACAAACATGTGTAAAGTTGTTTGTTCATTAATCAACTGTAATAAATCTTTATCACTTGTATATACATCACACTTAATATCATTCATATTTGCTAATTTAACAAAACTACCAATCAAATCATCTGCTTCATATCCTGGTTTAGCTAATAATAAAAAACCAAATTGTTCAAAAACTTCTTTAATTGTTGGTAATGAATCTACTAATTCTAGTGGCATGGGTTTTCGATTGCTTTTATAAGCTTCTAATTGATCTTTACGAATTAATTTTTCTTTAGAATCAAAACAAGCAATTTTATATTCATAATCTTGTGTTCATACTAAATGAAAACAAATTGAATACAACATTTTAATTGTTTGTCTTTTCACATCAATATTTGTTGCTTTTATTTTCATAGCTTCTGCTGCAAAATATAAGCGATAGATTAAGGAATTTGCATCAATAATAATTGCTTTTTTCATTATTCACACCTTTCTATTTCTTCGATGTTTAGAAAAAATTGTTTCTTTATAAATGTAACTATATATTCATTACCGTTAACAAAAAAATCATCGTAGTTTTCATATTTCTTATATTTTCATGCTGGAATAGTTGCTTGAATTAATTGTTCTTCATATTTAAGCGTACAGCTTATGTATGGTTGTCCATTTTTATTTACTTTTTTTAAAAAATTAATAAGTTTACACTTTTGTAAAACAACTTTTTCATTTTCTTTAAATACTATATTATTTTTTGCAATATTTTTATCTTGACTAATTGTTAAATCATTTTTACTAAAACCAAGTAAATTAACTTCTAAATTTATTAATTCATCTTGTTGTAAATCTTTATAATCACTTAATTGCATTTTCATATCAATTAATTGTTGTAAATCATCAATATCTTCATAATTACTTAATAATTTACTAAATTCACTAATTACATTTAATAACTTTAAACTTAAATTACGATTTTTTTCAAAAGTATCATAACAACCAGCTAAAATTAATGATTCAATAAGCTTTTTAGATGCAACTTGAATACTATATCATATGCATAATTTAAAATTAGCTAGATTTTTATTTGCAATTTTAACTAATTCAGCTAATTTTTCAATACTACTTTCGCCAATTCCTTTAATAATATCAAACCCAAAATAAATTTCTTTTTGTTTTGTGTTTAACTTAAAATGATAATTTGAATTAATAATATCTGGTGATAATAATTTAATTTTATTTTTCTTTGCAAAATTTAATATTAATTCTCTATTATCTTTAAATGGTTTAAAAACTAAATAACTTTGTAAAAATTGTAATGGATAGTGATATTTTAAATAAGCAAGTCAATAAGATAAAAATGCATATGCAATTGCATGAGAATGATTAAATCCATAACTAGCAAATTCAAAAATATAATCATAAATTTTATTAGCATTTGTTAAAGAAATATGATTTAAAACTGCTCCTTCAATAAATTGTTTTTTTAAAGCAAATAATTCATCTGCATGTTTTTTACTAATTGCTCTTCTCAATAGATCTGCTTCACTTAGAGAAAAATTTGCTATTTTTTGTGCAATTTGCATTACTTGTTCTTGATAAACTAATAAACCAGAAGTATCTTTTAAAATTGGTTCAAGTTCATCAATAATATAATCAATTTTTGCTTCCTTGTTTCTTCTTTTAATTCAATCATTAATTTGACTTTGTGGCCCTGGTCGATACATTGCACTAATCATTGCTAAATCTTCGATGTTTTTTGGTTTTACTCTACTAATTAATTTTGTCATACCAGGAGATTCAAATTGAAAAATACCAAAGGTATCATTTTCACTTAATGCTTCATATACATTTTGATCATCTAGATTAATCAAATTTAAATCTATTTTTTGATTTAATTGTGAATTAATTAAATTCATTATATTTTGTAATAAAGTCAAATTGCTTAGACCTAAAAGATCCATTTTTAATAATCCTAATGATTCTAAATATTCCATTGGATATTGACTTAATATTAAATCATTATTACCATATTGAATAGGAATAATATCATAAAGATTTTGTTCACTCAAAACAATACCAGCTGCATGCATCGAAAATTGGCGATATAAACCAACAATTTTTAATGCATACATAAAAAGCAAATGATATTTATTAAATAAATCATCATCAATAACTTTTTTTAATTCTGATAAAGGATTTGCTTCATCATAATTTAAACTAATTTTTTTACAAATTTTATCAATAACATTTAAATCATATTTTAAAACTCTACCAGTATCTCTTATTGCTGTTCTTAATTTAATGGTTTGAAAAGTAATTAAATATGATACTCTTTGTAAATTATTTTTATTATATAAAGCAAAAATATGATCAATAACTTCTTGTCTTCTAGTATCTGCAATATCTATGTCAATATCTGGCATACTAGTTCTTGCTGGATTTAAAAATCTTTCAAATAATAAGTTAAATTTAATTGGATCAATACTAGTAATATCTAAAGCATAAGCAACTAATGAACCAACAGCACTACCTCTTCCTGGCCCAACTAAAATATTTTTAGATTTTGCAAATTTAACATATTCATAAACTACTAAAAAATAATCTGCAAATCCTAAATCGTTAATAATTTTTAATTCTTCTTTTAATCTTAAAATATATTTTTC
>JAHHTJ010000071.1 GCA_020024715.1 Mycoplasmataceae bacterium | reverse complement strand
TCTTTTTGAAATGGAATACAAAATGATTCTTCTATCAGTGTAGTTTTAAATGATCTTGGTTCAGAAGTATTAACCTCATCGTGTGCTACATTTAATCCAAATGTAAAAAGATCATTTAAAACAATGCAAACTAGATTTGTTGAATATTTTGCTTTCCATGACATTAAGACATTTGATGATGTGAATAATATTTCAGAAGAATTAATTATTTTTTATAACAAAATTGTTAAAAAGCAAATTACAAATAAAACTACTTTTAAACAAGTTTCTTCTTATGAATTAAAGTCTAAGTTAACATTAAGAAGAGAATCAACAGTACTTCGTGGAAACGTTCTTAAAATTAATGGAAAATTTTATGCTCCATTTGATTTGAATAAAAAAAGAATATTTTTAAGAGACCATGGAGTAGTAACTGTTCATGAAGAATTTGAAACACAAAAAATGTTTATCAAAAATGGTTTAACAAAATACTATTTAAAAATCGTTGATAGAAACTTAAATTATGAATTAGAAGTTAATGAAGTTTTAGATAATGAAAAGAATACATTAAAAAACGTTAATATGAAATTAAAAAAGAAGATTTATGAATTAGAAACAAAATTGCAAAAATTCGATAAATCTTCGTTATACTAATTTATAAGTTAACAAGGTGACAAAATCACTTGTTAACTACAACTCATCCGTCATTTTGTTTTTCATTTCATAAATATAAAAAACGTTTAGTCAATTTTTAAACTAAGTGCAATATTCTTTAATTGCGTTAATATAATCATATTAAATTTAGTTATTAGTATCAATAATGCCAAAATTTAAATCTTTATTGTATGTTGAAATAAATGCATTTTTTAGTATTTGATAATCTTTCGTAGAATTAGTATAATTTGCAATGGAAAATTGTTCATTATATAAATTATTACTTATTTTTTTTCATGAAGGTTGTGGATGTCTATATTGTTCAGGTATATTTTGTATATTTATTAAAGCATAAAATTTATAAAGACTAGCTGTTTGTATTAAAAAAGATCCAAAAGAATTGTTAATAAAAGGGGTTAAGGTATTTAAATTTGAAATATTTGGAATTAAAGTTGCATTATTAATATCAAATGTTTCTTCATAACTTGGACCATTTGAATAACTATTTATATATGTAAAAGATAAATTTATTTTTTTATTACCTAAAAAATTATATTTTAAATTTTTAACCTTTATGATTGTAAATCCATTTTCTTTACTCATAGGTATTTTTACATCCACATTAGAAAATGAGTCTAGAGCAGTACCTACAACTTTTTGAAATCCAGCTTCTGTTGCAGTTTCTTGATTTCATACTTTAGTTCAATAAGTCAAAGCTTCATCATAAGTTCAAGAAGCTTTACCAGTTTTACCATTAATTAATACCGTTTTGCTTAAATCACTATAAGGAATATAAGCTAAGCTTGAAGAAGCTTCTTTTTGATCCTTATTTGAACTATTATTATTGTTATTACTACAAGATATTACACTAGCAACTGTAATAGTAGCTATACTTGTTACACCTAACATTCCTAATCCAATTTTTCAAGCTTTTTTCATCTTTATACTTCCTTGCATATAATAATTAGTGGTTTTATCTACTAATAATTATAGTTATAAATAATACCTGTCTATATTTTTATTATGGTGTTAGCAGGTAATAATTATGAAAACAAAATTGTTGGTTTGACTAAATATATACAATAAATAATATTTTTTATTAATCATAAGATTAAATTATTTTTTAAATAATGATTAAAGTGTAATTAGTATTTAAAAAATAAAAACAAAGATAAACCTTTTTTTAAACAATATTGTTTTAGATGAAAAATAGGTATAAAACAATTGACCTAAAAAAGAAAATCTGAATATTGAAAAACTTGTTTTAACAATTTAATTGATATGTTATTTTAGTTTGAGATATTTAGTTATTTATTATTAAATTTCATTAGACTCGTCATTAATTTATCAAGTTATATTAATATCTTTTTTTATATAAGAGTTGATCTTAAGGTTACGAGTGACTATATATAAATAATTGATAATACAATAATTCTAGTTAAATAATTAAACTATTAATTAACTTAAATATTAATTATTAAATGTTATCAATATATAATATTTAATACTATATAGATGCTTTGTATACTTAAGATTACAGTATTATATCTATTGAATTTTATAATGTTTTAGCTATTTAGTTTTATATATTAAAAAGAAGGATGCACACATTCCTTCTTAAAATCTATAAATATTATAGACATAACTACTACCTAATAGATAATAGCTACTAACATTTATCTTATAAAATAATTTAATTTATGAATTGCAATAAACATTTTAAATCATGAATTGAACAAGTTAATATACTAAAAAATGTAATTTCAAAATGATGATGAATCACTTTTATTGTTATATTTAAAATCATATAGTTATCAAAGAATAATAAATACTTATAATAATCTATTCTTTGATAATTTTGTACTATGATTTCAAATCCTATAGATAATAAATTGCTAATAAATAAAGATAGGATTAAAAATACTTTATGTTTTAAAGTTAATTTAAGTACAAATAGTTTTTATTGACTTGAAAAGATTTTACAATTAGTATTAGTGAAATTAGAGTTTATTTGATTGTACAATCATCTATTTCTATATTTTCATCATCATTTATGTGATGTTTCTTGTATATTTCTCTTATACTTTTTGGATAAAAAAGTTCATAATTATAATTGCAAGAATTTGTATGTTCTATAATAATTTGAAATTTTTTCTTATCATACTCAACATATAAATAATAGATATTTTTGTTTTTTACATTATTAAATGACTTATATAGTCTAAATTTTTCTTTAAATAATTGATTAGGAAAAGTATTACAATTATCAAAAAAATTTAATTTTGAATATAAGAAATTAATTTCTAATAATAATTTAGTACTTGTTTTTTTCTAAATTGATTTAATTTATTAAAATCATATTTTAATTGATAGACAAATTTCTAAAATTAATATCTTTTTTTGAAAAATAAGTATAGATGTTTTTCACCACTAAATAGATGGTTTATATTTTCTTTTTTAATTTATATTAAACAAGTTTTATCGAAATATTTATTGCTTAAATAAATATTTTTCTTATCTCCGATATATTCATTAATGGTTTCATATATTTGTTTTATATCTAAATTTTTCATAAAAAAGAAGCAAGTTAAATGTAAATAGCTACAACTTGCTTCAAAAAACATTCTTATCTATTATTTAATTTAAGGTGTGCCAGATAAGTCGGTATTTCTATTCATACGGTTTACAAAAACCACACACAACTTATTCTAACATAATTAAAAATGCATATTTTTATTATTTTTTTGTTTGTTTAACTTAATCACATGATCTTATAAAAAAGTTTTCTAAATAATTTAGAAATCTATTGAATAATAAAAATA
>JAHHTJ010000070.1 GCA_020024715.1 Mycoplasmataceae bacterium | reverse complement strand
ATTTACTTCTAATAGTGTATTGTTAATCTTTTCATTTAATTTTGTATAAATTAAGAAATTAAATAAATTTTATATTTTAATAAATTATGAGTCATACATCTATGCAATTTTTGTAATTTATTTAGAAATAAAATAAGAGTTTTATTATGACATGTTTAAAAGAATGCATTTTAAAACAAATGGAAAAAGGTAAAGAATTAATTTGAAGTTATGATACTAATATACAACTTGATCTAATAAAAAAATATCAAGAAAAAAGTGAAGTATAATTCTTGAAGTTAAAGATAGTAATGAAGCAATTTCTAACAAGCTTGATGTTAAAAATCTTTATGTAAAAGTAAAGCAAAATAGTATATGTATAAGTATTTCTAAAAAACTCCTACAAAATTATTTATCAATCTAATGAATATGTATTTATTTGTTGTAATGCATTGTATCTTATTGAAACAGTTAAAAAGTTTAATTTAGATTATAAAGTACAAATTTAACAAAATTATATGATAGAAAGCAAAATAAGACACAACAAAATTCTTAATCTTTTTTTATATGCTAATAATTAATGCATGTATTTATAACAACATTTATTTTATAAAAAAATAAGAGTATTAAATAAACTTAACTCTTGTTAGTTTTATTTAGTAATATATAAGTTAAGTTTAAATTATATAATTTTGTTTTTTTATTATTGTATTTTTAACGGGGTGAATGTGTATGAATATTGCGTTCAACAAGGATAATTTGTATTTCATCCCTCATTTGGACTTTGAGTTGGTAATGTTGTTGGCTTTGTTAAAACTTTATTATATGCAGAAACAATTGAATAATTTATTTGATAACTACCATTTACTAAATTAATACTATCAATTTGTAATTGTTTTGAAAATACAGGATATAATTTGCTAAACATTGTTGTTAAACTTGCAATGCTTGTATTGTAATCATTTTGAATAATTGCATTATTAATCATATATTGCACTTTTGCAAAGTTTAATCATGTTTGTTGAGTTACAAAGTTATAAATAGGAATGTTTTCATAATATAATCAACAACCGTTTGTTCCATATCCATTAGTAAATGCAGGAACATAACTATTATATAAATAATTGCAAGAACGATAAGACACTTGTTTCTTTAAGTTATAACCATTTGGATGTGTTGTTTGATTATATGGTTCAATACTAATAGTATTTTCTGGTATTTGTTGTGTTGAATTATGTGTTTTGTTTCAATTAGTAATAGTTTTATTAATAATGTTTTGTCAATCACTCATACTAATAGAGAAAGTTGTATAATTATCATTTAATAAGTTTTTTAAATATGAATTATAAAAAATATTAAAACATTGACTTACATTATTTTGTACTTGTAATTGATTAGCATTCATAAATTTACAACTTGTAATCTCAAAATTATGAATAAAATTATCTTGATTATTTGGATTACCATAATACATTGCAAAAGTTAAAGTTCCATTAATTAAACTTACAAATTTGTAATTAATTAATGATACATCAAAGAAATCCAACATTCTTGAATTTTGATAAGAAAAATTTAAGTTTGGTCAATTTCCAGTCATTAAAGTGTTTGTTAAAGCATAAGTTGAGTTTAAGAAATTATCAAGGGTTATTGCTCCATTATATAAATCTCATCCATAAGATCCAGAAAAAGTTGTTGCAGACATTAATTTTACTGGTGGAAATTGTTTAATTCACATTTGTTTTAAATAATTAAGACCTAATTGAAAACCACCTTGTTGATTTTGATAAACACCACCAATAAATCCATAAAGATTAAATTGAGTAAAATTAATAGTTTGTTGATTAATTTCCATGTGTAAAACACATTCACAAACACCATCTTGTGTGCTTGGTTTAAAAGTAATAGTCATTGCAACACTTGCACCTATCATTTCCATGGGTGTATTACTATTGAAAATACTTGGTCAAGAAGAACCTGCATTAAAATAACGATAATTACCACCATAAGGTGAATTTATTTGAACATAATTTAAAAAACCAAGAGCATCCATTAAAGGAATTGTCACACTATTATTTTTTATTTTTGTGTTATATTTATTTGCTAATATATTGATAAATTGACTTGGTGTATTAAAAGCATATTCACTACTAATAAATGTTTTAGTGTTTTTAGTATCACATAAAACACAACCCTTGCTATTAGCATATTGTTGAAAATAATTAGTATTACTATATTGTGTTGGTCAATTAAACATTAAATAAGTATTTGTGTCTGGTTGATTATTGACATAAGCATTAACACAAGGACTTTCTTTGGTATTTTTAATTCAAAAGAATTTAACAGTTGCTCAAGCATCATAAAATGCATAAGTTAAAGTAATATTATTAAGGTTATTAATTAAAGTTTGGGGTAAGTGATTTACTAATCAAATCTTTGATAAAATTGGCATTGGTTCTGTAATGGTACTGTTTGCTTGTGTATAGTTATCTATGTTGTTTTCATTATAACCATCACCCATAGAATAATATCAATTAACAGAAGTATCTAGAATGTCATTTACATTAAAAGTTTTATTTAATTTTATAATAGTATTATTTAATAATGTTTGAAGTGAAGAATAAGAAGCAAAACCACTAATTGTAAAGTTTTTAACAAAATTATTTTGATAAGATAAAGCAATAGTTATTGAACCTGTATGATTATCTTTATTTAGAATCTTAAAACTTAAATCTTTTTTATTAATACTTTTATCATTTTGAAATAAGTTTAAAACTTGTTCATTAATTCAATTTTGAATAGTAAAATTATTATTTGTTAAAATACTAGCAGTTAATTCATCACTTTTAGTAATACCAAAAGTTTCTCCTTTTAATTGAAACATTACACCTTGATAATTATATTTTAATTCTTGTAAAATATTATTACTTTCTTGTAATGTTTTAGCTGTAAATGTTGGTAAATAATTAGGATTCCCTTTTAAGATATTTTTATTAATTGCTTTATTGATAATATAAGTGATTTTTTGTAACGTTATTAAAGAACTGATAGAATTATCATTTTTAATATTACTATTTTTAACATCGTGTTTGTTATTATTTTTCGTGTTTGTTACTGCATAAACAACACCACCTATCAATCCACTACTACTAAGTAATCCTAACGATACTCATAAAAATCCCTGTTTTCTCTTTTTGTTTTTTTCTTGTTGATTATTCTTATTATTTTTCATTATTTTTGCTTATTTACATCTTTATTATATATCTGCTATATTTATTTATTTAAGTTAAACAAAATATGTTTATTCAGTGTAGAGATTCCACAGATGTTGGACTCATAAATTGTTAAAACATAAAATTAATTTAATTTTTTAATTTATATAAAATTTAGATGACAAAATTAACTGCACTTTTGAATAGAAATAGTTTTTTATGATAATTGTTAAATAACTTGATAAGGAATTTGTTTAAATGTGAGACATTTTGATGTTGAATTTTTAGAAATATTTCTAATAACTGTTTTACTTACTCTTTTAAAATTATAGAAATATAAATAATTAGTTCGAATTTCATCAATTCTAGTAAATAAAATAATTTTTTAAATAAGTTATTTTAGCAGGATTAAAT
>JAHHTJ010000007.1 GCA_020024715.1 Mycoplasmataceae bacterium | reverse complement strand
ATTTACCTTCTTGCAATTTATAAGTATCAATTGAAGTCATTTTTCCAGTATTAGGAAAAATTAATATTGAACTCTAAATATCACTATTAACAAAAAATTTGATGTAATCATCTTCTTGTTTAAAATTAACTTGATTAAATTTATTAATATCTAAATCAACTTTACTTACAAATTTTGCTTGATTATAATTACTAATAACTACATTAACATTTTTTGATACTAATAAATCCTTTTCGCTAGTTGAAACATTTACATTAACATCCTTAAAAATAATTTTACTTCTTCTTTCATAACCAAATTTATTAATAAATTCTTTTAATTGATTAATTAAATATTTTTCTTGTTCTTTTCTATTATCAATAATATTTTTATGTTGTAAGATGCTATTGTTTAAATCTTGTTCTTCTTTTTGCAGTGCAATAATATCAGTATTGCTTAATCGATATAAACGTAATAATACAATTGCTTCTGCTTGTTTAAAACTAAATTGAAATCTTTGCATCAAATTATTAATAGAATCTGCTTTATCCTTTGATTTTCTAATAATAGCTATGATTTCATCTAGAACACTAATTGCTTTAATTAGTCCTTGAACAACCTCAAAACGATCTTCATCTTCTTTTAATAAATATTGTTGAACTCTAATTACTGTTTCAATTGCATATTCAATATACAATTTAATGTATTGTAAAACACCAACTTTTATTGGTTTACGATTATTAATTACCATCATATTAGCACTAAAATTAGTTTGTAGTTTGGTTTTTTTATACAAAAAATTCATTATTTTTTGTACATCAACATTACTATTTTCTAATTCTAATTCAATAGCAATTCCGTTTTTGTCTGTAGCATCAATACAACTTAAAATTCCTGGTAATTTATTCTCAACTCTTAATTCTTCTATTTGTTTAATTATGTCACTTTTAATTGTTTCATAAGGAACATCAGTGATTATAATTTTATCTTTTTGTTTCTTATCTGCTTTTTGTACAAAATAATTTGAACGAATAATGAATTTTCCATCACCATTAGTAAATACTTTTTTAATTTCATTATAATTTAATAAAATTCCACCAGTTGGAAAATCAGGTCCTGGCATAATTGCTAAAATTTCATCTAAAGATATTCTTGGATGTTTAATTGTCTCAATTATTGATGTTAATAATTCTTTGATGTTAAATGTAGGAATACTAGTTGCATATCCTGCTGCAATTCCAGTAGCTCCATTAATTAATAAATTTGGTAATAATGTACTTAAAATTGTAGGTTCTGTTTCTGTATCATCAAAATTAGGAATAAAGGGGTAAATTTTTTTATCAATATCATCAAGCATGGTTTCACCATACATGCTTAATCTAGCTTCTGTGTAACGCATTGCTGCTGCTGGATCATCATCTATAGAACCTTTATTTCCGTGAACTTCAATTAATGTAATATTATTTTTTCAATCTTGTGCCATTCTAATTAATGCTTCATAAATTGAAGAATCTCCATGAGGATGATATTTACCAAGTACATCACCAACTGTACGAGCTGATTTTTTAAATTGTGAGTTTGGTTTTAATCCAAGTTTATACATTGCAAATAAAATTCTTCTTTGTACTGGTTTTAAACCATCTTTCAATTCAGGTAATGCACGATCTTGAATTATATATTTTGCATATCTATTAAAACCATCTGCAATAATTTCATCAAAATTACGATCAATCAAATTATTTGTGTTTTCTAGTAATATAACTTCTTCCTTAATTATTTTTTTTGCCATAATTTATTCCTTAATTATTATCAAAATCAATATTTTCAGCTATTCATTGTTTTCTAAGGTCTGATTCTTCACCCATTAAAATATTTAATCTTCTTTCAGCTAATGCAGCATCACCTAAATTAACTTTAATTAACATTCTGGTTTGTTTATTCATGGTTGTTTCATATAACTGATCTGCATTCATTTCACCTAAACCTTTATATCTTTGAATTTCAAGATTACTCATGGTTTTTTTTAACTCTTCTAATTCTTGTTCAGTTCACGCATACTTCACATCATTTGTTTTTTTATTTTCAAGTTTAAACAATGGTGGTAAAGCTATATAAACATGACCTTCAGTAATTAATTCAGGAAAATAACGATAAAACAAGGTTAATAATAATAATTGAATATGACTTCCATCAGTATCAGCGTCAGTCATAATAATTACTTTTCAATATTTTAGTTTTTTCATATCTAAATTCTTACCAATACCAACTCCTAAACTTGCAATAATATTAGTAATCATTTCACTTTTTAAGATATCTGTCATGTTTGCTTTATTTACATTTAAAATTTTTCCTCTTAAAGGTAAAATGGCTTGTGTTAATCGATCTCTTCCTAATTTTGCACTACCACCAGCTGAATCTCCTTCCACAATAAATATTTCGTTTTGTGTTGGATCTTTTCCTTGTGCTGGAGTTAATTTACCAGCTAATAAAGTTGATTCTTTTTTTACTGAATTCAATTTCTTAACTGCTTCTCTTGCACTTTTAGCACTTAATCTAGCCTTTTTTGATATATATGCTTTATCAATAATTTTCTTTGCTTCTTCTCTATTATTTTCAAACCAAATTAATAATTGATTATTTACAACATTTTCTACAATTTCTTTTGCCTCAATAGTTCCTAATCTACCTTTAGTTTGTCCTTCAAATTGAATTAATTTTTCTGGAATTGTCACATTAATGATTGCAGTTAATCCTTCTCGAACATCACTACCTTCTAAATCATGATTTTTTCCAACATTTAATTTTCATTTATCAATATATTTATTAAAAGTATTTAATAATGCGGTTTTAAAACCAGTTTCATGACTACCGCCATCACTAGTTTTAACACTATTTGCAAACGAAATAATTAGTTCATTTGAATCATCACTATATTGCATAGCGATATCAACACCAATTTCTTTATCATTTGCAGATAAAGTAATTATTGGACTAATTGTAGTTTTGCCTAAATTAATAAAATTAACATAATCTTTTAAACCATCTTTTGAAATATATGTTGTTGATTCATTATTAATTTCATCAACAAAAATAATTTTTAATCCTTTAAATAAATATGAAGATTCTTGTATTCTTTCTTTAATAGTAGTTGGATTAAAATTAATGCTTTTAAAAATTGTTTTATCAGGATGAAATGTTACACAAGTACCTGTATGATTGGTTGGAATCTTTAAATCTAAAGTTGTCTGAATAATAATTCCTCCATCTTTATATTTAGATTGATATGTTGTATTATTGCGATAAACCTTTACTTCAAGTTCATCACTTAATGCATTAACTACACTAGAACCAACACCGTGTAATCCCCCTGCTGTTTTATAATTAGAATCATCAAATTTTCCTCCAGCATGTAACATAGTAAAAACAGTGTCAATTCCACTTAATTGACTTTCTTTATTTATATCTACTGGAATCCCTCTACCATTATCTTCAATAGAAATAGAATTATTTTTATGTAATGTTACCTTAATTAAATTTGCATTTCCACTATAAACTTCATCAATCGCATTATCAAAAATTTCTCATACTAAATGATGAAGTCCTCTATTATCTGTTGAACCAATATACATTCCTGGTCTTTTTCTAACTGGTTCTAAACCTTGCAAAACCTTTATATCTGAAGCACTATATTTTTCTTGCATAAAATTATCCTAAAGTATATATTTATTTTTATTTTAATAATAAACAAGAGTTTAGTAATATTTTTTTAGTCTGAATGATACCATATATAATAATAAAAAGTGAACATTTAAAAACTATGATGAAAAAAATTAACATAAGAAATGATGATTTAACAACAATTTTAACGGTAACTTTAATGCAACTTCCTAATGTCAATAATATTAATGAATTATTTAAAACCAATGTTATTGATGACTTAAATCATAATTTTATATATGATGAAGTATTAAGATACATTATTGAAAAATGTTTTAATCCAAGTAATGGATTTGATAAAGAAACTTTAAAGCTATTTTATGGTAATAAAAACTGTTGAATAATTCATAATAAATTAATTGAATTGTTACAAAGTTCAAAAGATTGATGAGCTCAAGGTGGAGCTTTTAAAATGGTGTTAGATTTAGATACTGCAAATCAAGGTTACATCATTGGTTATGTATATTATGAACATATGGAAGAATTTGATGTTAAATCTGAAATTAGAAATATTACAACTTTAAAATTTATGCTTTATGATATTCCAAATAAATTATCTTCTATTTCATTAACAAAAGAATTTGTTTCCACCGCTTTAACTTCATTAAATATTCTAAATAAATTAATTAGTTTTTCAAATTGTTTAGGTTTCTATAAATGATTAGATAAGAAGAAAAAAATTGTAAAAACAATTGATTTTAATGTTATCGAAGAAGTTATTGGTAAAGCTAGAGATTTTGTTAAATCAGATACAGCTCACCGTTTCTTGCATAGAAAAGACTATGAAATTTGAGCAAAAGAAACAAATGAATTATTAGATAAAACATTTAAAACATTTAATGATTTAGAAAACAACATATTGAATTATATTGATTCAAAAAAAGAAGAAATGACAAAAGAATTAACAGAACAAGCTCTTGCTGAAAAAACAAATAAAAAATCAGAAATAAATGATACTGAACTTCTAAATACTGATGATAATTTATCAATTAATACAAATAATGAAAATACAGAATTTAATATAATCAATAACAATTTAACTGATGTTCAATTATTAACTGCAGATGATCAAAAATCAGATATGAAACAAGGTAGTATTGAAACCATTGAAACATTGCAAAAAAAATTAGATGATGAAGTTAAATTAAATCAAGATAAATAATAAAAATAGTATTAAGATTAAGTATTTTTAAGTAAAATAAAAATATAAACTTAAAAGGACTTTAATTTTATGAAAAATAAAGATATAAATCACTTATTATGAGAAATCCAATATGCAGCAAATCAAGATAAAGGAAATAAGGATTCTTTAAGCTTTAGAGATGTCTTAACAGCTCAAATCTTTGTCAAGAGTAGTATTGTGCATGCTGGTATTTTTGCTAATCCTAAATTTGTACAAAGAGCATATAATAAACCTACTAATTTTTTATTATGTGCAGAAGCTGATGTTAAATCAACAATTAAAGAAGAATTATTTCCAAGTTTTGTAGCAGCTCCTATGGATGAAATTAGTTTACAAAATGCATTAAAAGATGAATACATTAATTTGATTCATAAGCATGAATCAAATTTTACTTTTAGTATTATTCATTTATTACCATTACCATTAGAAAATGATGATAAAAATAATGATTGAGTAAAAAAAGTAGGAAGTTTAGATGTTAAAAAGAAATTAGACTCATGATTAGAAAATAACAAAAACACTTATTATTTAGAAAATACATTAACCACTTTTATTGAACAACAACTAAAAGATAATAATATTACTAACAATTTTCATACTCCACTATTTTTAATTAGTAATGTTGATTTTAATGAATTTAATCAAATGAAAATTGTTGATAAAATTTATGTATATGTAGGATTAATAGATAATGCTACTGAAAAATTTACATGAGTGAAAGTTTCTAAGCAATTCTTAGTAAAAAAATCAACAATTAAATATCACCCAGCTGATCCTATTGATGTTAAATCAATTAATATCGAAGATTTAATTGAAGCAAGAAATATTCATATTGAAGATAATTCCTTTTTGTCATTTGTAGCAAATAATATTGATGACAACATTGTTTATAATTTATGATCAATTTATAAAGATCGTATTTATAAAGGTGATCCATACACATTTAGTGTTGGCACAGAAGCATTAAGTATTAATGATAAAAAAATTCCTAATGAATTATATACATATCATGTTTCATTATATCGTTGAGTTGATGAAGTAAATAAAAAAAATAAATAACAATAATTAATCTAATCTTAAAAGGATTAGATTTTTTAAAAACATAGGTCAATAATTAAAATAATATGGCACATGCCATATTATTTGTTGTCAATTTTATTTTAATAATTATATTATTAATCAATCTTTAAATTATTTTCGTTATTGATCCAATCAATAAATTTCTTAGATTTAAGCATAGAAATTTCAATACCATATGGAGCTTTCCCATTTACATAAGGTGTTTCTAGTACCTTAATAACTCTGTTAGTATCTTTGTGAAATATTCACTTAACAAGTGTATCAAATCCAATTTCACCATATCCAATATTTTGATGGCGATCTTTCTTACAACCTAATTTGTTTTTTGAATCGTTAATATGCATACATTTTAAATATTTTAAACCAACTGCATCATCAAATTCTTTTAACACATTATCTGGATCTTTAATATCATAACCAGCATCCCAAATATGACATGTATCAATACATACACCAATGCGTTTTTGTTCTTTAATTTGGTGAATAATATCTGCAAGATTAATAAATTTAGCAGCTATTTCTGTACCTAACCCTGCCATTGTTTCTAAACAAATTACTACATCTGTATCATTTGTTAATTTAATTACTTGATTTATTACATAAGCACAATTTTTAATTCCTGTAATTAAATCACTATCCATATATTTACCAGGATGTAAAACATAATATTTAATTCCCATTTGATGTAATCGCTTAATATCTTGAACTAAAAAATCTATCGTAAATACTTGTTTGTCTAAATCAGGAGTTGCTGGGTTTACAATGTAAGGACAATGAACAATAATATCACTAACTTGAAATCCATTACTTTCTCATAATTCTTTTCCTGCTTCAAAATTAAAACGTTCAAACGGAATCCTTTTAGTATTTTGGGGTGCACCAGTATAAAACATAAAAGCATTTTCTTTAAATGATAATGCTTCTTGTACTGATCCTAAAAAATATTTAGGTGCAACAAAACCAATATGAGAACCTAGTTTTAAATTATAATCGCTATTATTACTCATAATTACTCCTTTTATTGTGTATTAAATAAAAATAGTTACACAACTATCTTAAATATTTTGTGTAACTACTTCTACTTTAGTTTTATTATCTTTAAATTTTTTGTATTTAACAATACCATCAGCTAATGCAAATAATGTGTAATCTTTTCCTTGACCAACATTTTTACCTGGATAAATTCTATTACCTCTTTGACGATAAATAATTTGTCCAGCTTTTGCTAATTGACCATCTGAAATTTTTTGACCTAAAAATTGAGGATTAGAATCTCTTCCGTTCTTTGTAGAACCTACACCCTTTTTACTCGCAAATTGTTGTAAATCAATTTGCATAATTAATTTATTAATTTTCATAATTAGTTTCCTTTATTCATAAAATTACTTTTTTAAATTGCAAATATAACACATACAATTGATTAATCATCATTTGTCACATAACCCTTGTTTTATAAGTTAAGCTAATTAATTTAACTTTTAAATAACCTTTTTTTGAGATAAATTTGATTTGATTTTTTTTAAAACAATTAATAGCAGTATTGGTAATTGCACTTACCGCACAACATATTAAACTATTATTTTCAACACCATTTTCATGACCTTGAATAAATAATTGATTATGCTTGATATGAATCTTAATCATAATTATGCATTAATAGCTTTTACTAATAACTTGGTGTATTGTTGTCTGTGACCCATTCTTTTTAGATGGTGTTTTTGGCTTTTAAATTTATAAATTCTTAATTTTTTTTGTTTTCCATGTTTAATGATTTCACAAACTACTTCGGCATCCTTTAAATAAGGTGTTCCAAATTTATCATCAACCATTAAAACCTTGTCAAACTTTATTTCTTCATTTTCTTTATTTGGTAATTTATCAACATAAATAACATCGTTTGGTTGTACTTTATATTGTTTATTACCAGTGGTAAATATTGCAAACATTTTTTCTCCTTGTTCCACTATGTCTTAGTGGTGCTAATTAATTAGACTTTTAAACCACTTGAAGTACATTATATATAATATGTAAATTATATATGAAAAACTAGTTTTTATTTTATATATTAATCATAAATTTTCTTACATAAATAAAAAACCTTACCAGAATGTAAGATTTTTTGCATTAATAATTATTATTTATCAAAAAATAGCAAAATGACACCAGTGATCATGGACAAAATTGTTAAAACACTTGCTGCTAGCCCAGCATAACTCAAAGATTTTCCTAAAGTTAACATACTGTGACTCAAAATATTAACATGTCCTGTAAGTGCATTAATAGGCCCTAAGTAATGTATTGATTCTTTTGTAATACAAGCACCACTAACTAACAAAACGATTGTTAGAATTAAAGCTATAAAAAATATAATTAGAACAAATATTGCTTTATTTGATTTTAATTTCTTTAGCATATGTACTCCTTAAAATTTGATTTTAAAGTTAAAAATTAACAATTTAATTATATTCATTGTTAATAAAAATAATTAATTTATTAATTTCTTCATTTTTTTATTATACCTATAGTTTAATATGTTCTATATAATTAAGATAAGGAAATTATCAAATTTGAAAGAAAAAAAAATTGTAAATAAAGAAGAAAGAAGCAGATTTATTTTAGCTTCTTCTTCGATTCGTATAATTGCTAGAATGATTGATCTTGCTATCTTATTTCTTTTTTGCTTTTTTACTGGTGTAGCAATTTTTTATCATGGTGTTTGAATAATAACAAATCATCAAATTTCATATGGTTCATATTTACCAATCTTATTTGGACATAATTTAAATCAATTTACAAAATCTCAATTAGGATTAATGTTTGATGGATGAAAATATTGCTTGTTTTCTTTTGAAATTTTTATTGTGTTTTTTTTATGATTTATTTTTATTCCTTATTTCTTAAAAGGAAGAAGCATTGGTAAATTAATTTGTCATATTACTACTATTAATCTATCTAATAAAAAATATTTTTTTTGGTATTTAATAAAAAAAGAATTCTTTTTATGGATTTTAATGAGTATTGTTTTATTAATTTATGGATTTGTATGTTTAAGTTTAAAGCAACAAGCTTATTTATTTAATATAAATTACATTCAAAAATCTAATACTAATGGTTATGAAAGTTTCAATAGTGTTTATATTTTTGTCTTTTTATTTAGTGTTGCTGGTTTAATTGATATTGTTATAGTTGTTTGAATGTTATTTTCAAGTCATAAAATGAATTTACAAGACAATTTTTCTAAAACTACAGTAATTTATACAAAAATCTGACAAGATGAAAAGAAAAATTCAAATGTTAGTTATGATTCAAAAAAAGAAAAGAAATATTTTTTACCAGGTGAAATAAATATCAAGGAATTAGATACATTATTAAAAAAAGATAAAAAAAGAAAATAATAAGAAAGGTAATAATCATGAATTTAGAATCTTTAAATGAAAAGCAAAAAGAAGCAGTAACAGCACCATTGGGACCAATTGCTGTGATTGCTGGAGCTGGTACTGGAAAAACGCATGTTTTAACTAATAGATTTATTTATTTAGTAGAGCAATATTCTTTAATTCCAAATCGAATATTAGCAGTAACATTTACAAATAAGGCTGCTTCAGAAATGAAAACAAGAATTAGCAAACAGATTCATAAAAATAACATTGAATTTATTT
Source organism: Mycoplasmataceae bacterium (assembly GCA_020024715.1). GTDB lineage: Bacteria > Bacillota_I > Bacilli_A > Mycoplasmatales > Mycoplasmoidaceae > RGIG1987. Next base: position 4,110 of record JAHHTJ010000007.1, on the reverse strand, counting down.
GCACATTTCATGCTTTAGCTGTAAAAATATTAAAAAATGATATCGATAAATTGAATCGAAATAAAAATTTTAATATTATTGATGAAGAAGAACAAACCAATTTATTAAAAGAAATTTATAAAGAAAAAGAAATTACTCCAAAAGATTTTTCATACAAAAAAATGTTATATTTGATTGATGTATGAAAAAATGAAGGATATGATGGTAGTGATGTTGAAGAAGTTTTAAAACAACATAATAATTATGGTTTTAATACTGAAGGTCCATTAAGAACTGCTTATGAAATATATTTATCTTATTTAACAAAATGCTTACATTTAAACTTATTAGATTTTAATGATTTATTAATTTTTGCTTATAAATTATTATCAAAATTTCCAGAAGTTAGAAATTTTTGAAAAAATAATTTTGATTATATTATGGTTGATGAATCACAAGATATTAATGAATTACAATTTAACATCATTTTATTATTAATGAATAATAATCATGATTTTTTTATTGTTGGTGATCCAGATCAAACAATTTATACATGAAGAGGAGCAAATGAATATTTATTAAGAGATATTCAAAAAAACTTCCAAGATACAAAAATTATCATTTTAGATCGTAATTATCGTTCAACAGACAAAATATTAAAGGCTGCAAATATTGTTATTAATGAAAATACTAATCGTTATAAAAAAGATTTATATACAAATAACCAAGATGGTAATAAAGTCATAGTAAATAATGCTGTTGATGAAGTTGATGAAGCAGACTGAGTAGCAAGAAAAATTGAAAAAATATTACAAAATAAAAATATAGAACCAAGTGATATTTGTGTTTTATATCGTTCTAAACATTTATCTAGAGCAATTGAACAAAGTTTAATTGATAGAAGAATTCAATATAAAGTTATTGGAGGATATAGATTTTATCAAAGAAAAGAAATTAAAGATTTAATTGCTTATTTTAAAGTAATTAATAGTTATGATGAATTAAGTTTAAAAAGAATTGCTAATATTCCTAGAAGAAAAATTTCAACTGAAACAATTAGCAAACTAAATGATTATGCATTTATCAATAAAATTGATTTATTTGAAGCATTTGAACAAGTAGAAAATATTGAAACTCTTTCTAATGTTGCAAAATTAGCATGTTTAAAATTTGTAGAAATGATTAAAAAGTTTGTTAATTTAGTAAAAGAAAATATTTCATTAACAAAATTATTTGATGTAGTTTACGAAGAAACAGGTTATAAAGAATACTTAGCAACTGAATCAAATATAGATAGAGAAGAATATGTTAAAGAATTTAAACAAGCTATTACTTATTATGAAGATAATCATGAAGGTAAAATTAGCTTAAATCAATACTTACAAGATATAGCTTTATTTACAAGTTTAGAAGAAGAAGGACAAAATAATAAAAATAATGTTTTATTAATGACAGTACACCAAGCAAAAGGACTAGAATTTGAGTATGTTTTCTTAACAAACTTTAGTGATGATAACTTTCCATCATTAAAATCACAAGAAGAAAATAACATTGAAGAAGAAAGAAGAATTGCTTATGTAGCTTTAACTAGAGCAAAAAAACATTTATTTATTAGTATGAATCAAGGATATAACGTAAGAACAGGAACAAAACGTATTCCATCACGATTTTTTAATACATTAGAAAAACAAAATAATAATATTTTTGATTATGATGAAATAAAATTTACAAATCTTAGTCAAGTAAATAATGATTGATATGATTCTAAAAATAAGATAGATGCTGATAGCATGTATAATGAACCAACATATGATTTTAAAATAGGTGATATTATAGTTCATACAGCTTTTGGTGAAGGTAAGGTTTTAGAAGTTGATAAGGAAACTTTAAAAATATTATTTAATAATCAAAAAACAAAAGGAATTAAAATTTTAGCTAAGTATCATAAATCAATAAAAAGAAAAATTAATTAATATAGACATGTTTCGTGAACAAATTAGAAAATATTATCTTGATTTAAGAAAAAAAAATTATGAAAAACTTCTAGTCAACAAAAATCAAGCAATTTTAGAACAAGTTGTAAAATATTTAATCCTTCATCCATGATTAAACAAAATTGCTATTTATTATAGTCATAATTTTGAAGTTGATACAATTAATATAATTAAATATTTATTAAGAAAAAAATACGAAGTTTATTTACCTAAAATTGTTGATGATAAAAATAAAATAATGAAATTTGTCAAAATAAATACAATTGATTTTGCATATGAAACTAAATTTAATATTAAACAACCAATAGATGATAAATATATTGATCCATTATTATTAGATGTTATTTTTGTTCCATTAGTTTCATTTGATAAAAGAAAAAATAGATTAGGATATGGCTATGGCTATTATGATCGATTTTTAAAATTAACTTATGCAAAAAAAATTGGTTTAGCTTTTCAAATACAAAAACACTATCATATAAGTAATAACGAATATGATATAAGTTTAGATTTAGTAATAACAGAAAATGGAGTAAATTAATGAAAATTTTATTTATAGGTGATATTTTTGGGCATTCCGGAAGAAGAGCATGTCAAGTTGAAATCAAAAAATTAAAACAGCAGTATCAAATTGATTACGTAATTGCAAATGCAGAAAATACTAGTAATGGAAAAGGTATTACAAAAGAACATTTTAAAGAATTAAAAGAATATGGAATTGATTTCTTTACAATGGGTAATCATACATGAGATAATACTGATATTTATGAAATTTTTATAAATAATAGTAATATAATCCGTCCTGGTAATATTATTTTAAACATACCAAATGATTTAGCTCAATTTACCCATTTAATAATAAAAAACAAACTAAAAATCAGAATAACAAATCTAATGGGGTTAAGTGTATTAGGAAAAAGATTTGAGACTATTTCTCCATATACTTTTTTTTCTGATTGATTAAATAAAAATAAAGAACAAGATGATTCAGATATTCATATCATTGATTTTCATGCTGATTCAACAGCAGAAAAAGCTGCTTTCTTTAAAATGTTTGATGGTAAAGTAGATGCAATTTTAGGAACGCATACTCATGTACAAACTAACGATGATCAAATATCGAAACTAAATACTGCTTTTATTACAGATGTAGGTTCTACTTGTGCAAGTAATTCAATTATTGGTGCAGAAACTAAACCTATTCTTGAATATTATGAAGAAAAAACTGAACGAATGTATATTTCTTCAGCATCTGGTCCTTATCAATTTTGCGCAGTAATTTTAGAAATTGATGAAGTTAATAAAAAAATTATTAATATTGAAAAAATCTTTATTCGTAGTGAATAAAAAAACAAAACAATAACTATTGCTTTTGCGAGAGACTTTGTTTATTGTTTTGTTTTTTGTCTTCATTATGTAAATTAGATTTATTCGATATCTCTTCGATTTCATAATCATCATATTCATCTAATTCATTAAATTCTTCATTATTTATTTCGCTATATTTATAATTTTTATCATTTATGTTTGATGCTAATGCGAGATCGTTTTTATTTTGATTTTTAAGATTTTTTTCTTTATTTTTTAGTTGTAAATTTTTACTAATAATTTCTTTATATTTTTCATCTTTTGTTTGATTAATAAATTGAAATTTTTTCTCAATTCATTCTTCTTTTGTTTTATCTTTTTTCTTAATATGAAAAAAATATTGTAAGTTATTAATTCAAGATTTATTATGCAAATAACACATTTCTAATTCATTAATTATAGAAAAATAAAAATATTCAAGTGCAAGAAAGCAAAGAAAAGGCATATAGCTTCTTACTCGATAATTTAAATTAGAATAATTTTTAATACTATATGTATCATAAGAAATTCTATGAATAAAAAGATTACGATAATGTTTTGCTTTATTAAATCAGTATTCTTCAAAAATATCAATACTTAAATTACTAAATTCGTCAGCAATATTGTCATATATAAAAAAATCTTTCCAATTTGTATCATTAATTAAGTTTTTTAAAGAAACTTTTAGACCATCATTATTATCATCAATATTGTATTTTAAAGGTAGAGTTAAATTTTGTACTACTCTTGTGATAAAATCTAACACAAATGTAAACAAAAAATTTTGTTC
>JAHHTJ010000069.1 GCA_020024715.1 Mycoplasmataceae bacterium | reverse complement strand
TGTTTTTTATCAATTCTTGCATTGATTTTTCAAAAAAGAAACAAAAAAATATTATAAAAATGCATTAAAAAATGATACTAATGTTTTTTTAATACAAGAATTAAGAGATATTGACTTAACAAAAAAATATTCTGTTGTATATATTTATTGGGATAGTCATACAAGAGATTTTGTTGTTTCAAATGAATTTATAAAAAAACAAAATATTACTATAAAAAAAGCTAATTTATATAAATGACCATTCAAAAATAATCAATTAAATGTTGATGATTTAATAAATATATTAGCAAAAAATAGTATTCCTTTGGGTAATGTTGCATTTTTAAGTAATGATATAAAACTACTAAGATATATGCATTCATTAGGAACTAAAACAATAAGTATTAATTCAAAAGAAAATTCATTTGAAAGTTATATTGTTGATACAAATATTGATGATTTATTAAGTAGTAATTTATTGGATATTTTAAACAAATTAAATTAATAATTATTTTTTTATAATTATTTTTTAACATAGTTATATAATGTTTTAAATATTTCTAAAATGATTAATAACAATTTAAAATCCAAAAAAAAATTAACTACTGCTCAAATATATGGTGAATTACCAGTTTGAAGAGTGATGTTAAGAGTTGGTTTGCCGGCTTTATTAACTAGTTTTATGACTGCATTATTTACCTTTATTGATTTATTACTATTAGTTAATTTAATGCCATTAACAACTCATTTTGATTTTGCAAATTTATATATTAATAATCATAATTTTTTTCATCAACTAATTGAAAATGTTAATTCAGCACAATTAAAAAGTTATTTAAATAAACAAGATGAAATTAATTATCAAAATTTTATTAATTACGTCGCGAACCAGAATAACTTACATTTTTATAACACAGCAGCAACAGTAAGAATTGCTAGTTCTTTAATTTCACCTTTAACATTTATTATTACTGCAATTACTGGTTTATTATTACCTGGTGCTAATGTTTTGTTTTCAAAAGCTTTAAGTGTAAAAAATTTTTTAAAACAAATTAAAATTTGACAAAATGAATTTTATATGGCATTAATTATAACTTTTATTGGAATGTTGTTAATTTATATTTTAAATTATTCAATGCTATCAGCAATGGTTAATGGTTCAATTCAAACTAATTTAAATCCGAATCATTTACATAATAATGCAAATTTAATTTATTATTACATCATAAATAAGCATAATCAAATCATATTTTTAACAAAAAGCAATTCTGGATATACAAATTTTTTAAATCCTAATGATATTTTTACTAATTCTGTAAAAAAATTCACTATATATAATAACAACCAAAATGTTGTTAATGCATTCATCCCTTATTATTCATGTGTAAAACATTATTCAATTACATGAGCACAAGACTTTATAGCAATTATTACATCAGGACTTTGAATATCATGTATTGTTCGAATGAATGTTAATATTATTCGTTCTTATGGTCGAACATTAATAATAACAATAGTTATGGTATCTGACACAATTTTAAATATTTTGTTAGATTTTATTCTAATATATTATGCACAAATTGGTATGGATGGTGCAGCTGTTGCTACATTAATTTCTTGAAGTTGTGCTCTTATTCCGTTAATAATTTACTTTAAAAAATTAAGGAATGATGGATTAATTAATATTTCATATAGACATTTATTATTTACAAAAGTTATGTTTAATAAGAAAATTATTGGACAAATGTTATTAATTTCAGTTTCATATTTAGTTTCTATTGTCGGATACATGATTGTTAGAGTTTTATTAATTAATCAAATTTCTACAGTAACTGGTGATCTATATCCTGCTCTTGGTGATTTATATTTTATTTCTATTGCTGGTGCTATATATCCTATTATGAATTTATTCCAAAACACTATTAGTGGATTTATGACAGCTGGAACTTCTATTGTAGCTTATACATATGGAATAAAAAGATATGATCGATTAAGAATTATTGTTCTTCAAATGTCAATTTTTATTATTTGTGTTGGCGTATTAATTCTTACAATATTTGGTTTTGCTTCACCAGTTAGTAATTGAGTATTAGGATTATTTAATATTCATTATGCATCAGGAAATAATTCTTTTGCTTATTTGTATGAATGTAGTAGAAAATTTTTGTGAATATCTTTAATGATTATTCCGTTCCGTGGTTTAGGAAATAGTGCTTTCATGTTGTTTAGAGCAAGCAAAAAATATTTAGCAGCAACATTTGTTGGTATTTTAAGATCAATGCTAGTTGTTATTATTTATCTATATATTTTTAGTTCTGTTGCTTTACACCAATTAATTCCAATTCAAAATAAAGAATTAGCAAACATTAATCCTATTTTTAATCCTAATATGTGAATATTATTATGAACACAAAGTGCTGCTACTATTACTACAAACATCATAACCTTAATTTGAGTAATTATTTATTTATATAAGGGAATATATAAAGAAAAAATTCCTTTCAAAAAATGAAAGACAAATCTATATTTAAAAAAGAAATATCAAGAATTATTATTAAATGAATCTAAAATTAAATAAAGACAAGTAAAATGTCAATCAGAAATAAAAAACACAAACTTTCAGGACTTGAAATTTATGGGAAAATTCCTGTTTATAAAACAATGCTTAAAGTAGCTTTACCAGCCTTCTTTATGGGTTTTGCGAGTGCATTTTTTATTTTCATCAATTATTTTTTATTAATCAAGTTTATGCCTTTAACAAGCAATTTTTCTTTTAATGAATTATTTAATAGAAAAGATTTATTCAATAATTTAATTAATTTAATTCAAGATAATAAAATTCAAAAATTAATAATTTCAAATCCTAATGATTATAAAAATTTTATAAATTATTTAGCGTACGTAAATAATTTGCATTTTTATAATACAGAAGAAACCATTCGAATAGCAATTTCATTAATTTCACCGATTTTCTTTCTTATAAATGCAGTTCCTATTTTATTATTACCAGGGTCTAATGTTTTATTTTCCAATGCAATTAGTATTAGAAATAAATTAAAAGAAGTAAAAGTTTGACAAAATGAATTTTATACATCACTATTTATTACATTACTTGGAATTGTGTTAATAATTATTCTTAATTATTTAATGATACCAGCAATGATTAAGGATGCTTTAAATGAAAACGTGACTACAAATGATGTTCAAAATTTAAGTAATAACAAATATTGATATGAATTTAAAAATAATCGATGAATTTTTATAATTTATCAAAATAATCACTATTATAATTTTATAAATCATGAATTAATTCAATCTAATTCTATTAATAATTTTCAAATTATTAATCATTCATTAATTGCAAATACATTTAGTAATTATTACTATCAAGTTGGTAAATACAGTATTTCATGAGCACAAAATTATATAATCTTAATTAGTTGTTTTTTATGAATAATTAATATTGTTTATACAAACATTAATCTAATAAGAAATTATGGAAAAACTATATTAATAGCACTTTTACTAATTAGTACTATTTGTTTAAATATTTTTCTAGATTGAATTTTTATATATTATGCAGATATTGGTTTATTAAGTCCTGCTGTATCTACGATTATTTCATATTCTATTTGTTTAAGTTGTTTAATGTTTTATGCTAATTATTTAACAAAAAAAGGAATAATTTTTGTTTCATATAAAAATC
>JAHHTJ010000068.1 GCA_020024715.1 Mycoplasmataceae bacterium | reverse complement strand
GTTTTCACAATATTTGTAAATAAATTGAAATCAGTATCTTGTTCAGAATTTATAATATCAACCAAATAAAAAGAATATAATCCTGAATCTATATCAAAATATTTCTTTCCATCATATAAGGGAATTGTACTATATTCTCATATACCTGAATAAGAAAAATATGAAGACGGATTATTAGAACTACCGTTAGGAAAAATTAATTTTGACTTACCAATATTAGCAAAAGCAGAATTTCCAGTTGGATTATTTGAAGGAACTAATTTATCATCTTCTAATGATAAACCATTTCTAATAACTTCAGCATCTTGTGTATTAAAATTAACAGTTATTCCTTTTTGAAAAACTAATCCATCTGCAATATATCCAATTTCATTAACATTATTATAATTATACTTAATATTTGAAACAGTTTGGTTGGTTTTAAATGGTTGATTTAAATAATTATATGGATCATAATATATAGCATCGTTATTTGGTGTATTACCATTTACTCATAAGATTTGATTTATTGCTCCAGAAGTTGGATTAATAAGTTTATTATATTTTGGATTTGGTTTTCCATTTGGTAAATTTGGAGTTATATAAGTATCTTGTCATTTCTTCTTTCCTGGATCTCAAGCATATCATTTATATACCATGGGTGATGGTATACCTGTAGAAATAATGATTTTTTTTGTGTAAACTAGTTGCTTATCAACTTGACCATTATTAGTTGTATCATTATAAATTTGAATATTATAAATTTTTTGTTGATTATTATGTTGTTTAGCAGAATTGGATGATTTAGTATTTGTTGAAGAATTATTATTTTCATTATAATTGATTGGAGCATTTAATTTATACGTGAAATTATTATTTAATACTTGAACTGTAGTTCCATTAATTTCTAATTGTTCACGTTCATTTGTTGTTCCTGTAAATCTTAATTTACAATTTGAATAATATAATCAAGTTCCAGCATTATAAACACCATTTTCATAACTAGGATATGAAATCTCAAAACCATTATCTGGAACCACTTCAAAACTATTTCCAGCAATAGGAATAGGTTGTGCTGTTATACTTAGTCGATAACCTATTTCTGCTTTTTTGTTTAAGTTATAATAATAAGAAGTATTACTAAATGTTACTGGTGTTTTAAATATTCATGACGATGGTTCTGTATTTGTTGAAGTATTATTAGTTGTATCTCATCCAGTGTTATTAAAAGTAATGGTTGTTATAATATAGTGAATACCTTTAATATTTTGGAAAGCATTAGCAAACTTTAATTTATTATTAGTAAATGGATTTACTCCTTGATATGTATAATCACTGCCAATTCCATAAGATTCACTTATTCAATTTAATAAATGTTGTTTTAAATAATTACAATAATTAACTAAAATTTGATAATTACTTTCTCATGTTACAACAGGAGGTATGGCGAATCCATATGGTGGATAGGGCTTATTACCATTATATAAACGAAAAGGCTCATTAAAATAAGGTATTATATATGAGTCAAATTGTGGAAGAAGAAAACCTGGTTTTAGATTTTCTCATTCTTTTGACTTCAAACCAAAGAAACTATTAGAATTCCAAACATTTGAAGTGTTTGAAAACAATGCAATAGGAGTAGTATATAAGGAGTCAGCTTCATTATAAATTGGTGAATTAGATAATTGAGGTGGCATCTTATAGTTTCATGTAAAATTTCAAGTTTGTATTTGATTATTTCCATTAACTCAATTAACAGCAATTTTAGCTACTCCATTTTTACACGAAACATTAGAAATAGTAAATACACTATTTAAATATTTAGGAATACATGCATTAATAACTTGTTGTGTTTCGGTTTGAATATTATTAGTTAATGTTAAATTCTTACTATAAGCATCTAATGTTATTTCATTATTATTCATATAATTTTGAATATTATTTTCAATTTTTGACATACTAAAAGGTAATGTAATATTACCATTTAAATTTAGACTAATACTTGGATCATCAACTCAATTATATGTAACACCAAGGTTTGGTGTATGACTATCTGGGAATGTAATAGTACTAATATTACTTGGAGAAAAATTTAAGTTTAATCCATTATAAGTAACTGAATTATTAAAACTTATACCAAATGCTTCCAATGAGTTAATAGTTCAATAATTATTATTTCATCATAGACCTTGATTTGTTATTTCAAAACTTCCTCAACTTAAATTACAATTCTCAGTATAAGATGGACAAACATCTTTATAACCTTTATAATTTTTTATTGTTCAATTAAAATTTGGAAATGTAATTTTATTAAATAACTCACTCATATTGATGTTTGCTGGTACATCATAATTTCCTAAATTCACACTAGAAAACTGATTATAAAAGTTTTGAATTACATTAGCTACATCAGATGTTAGTTGAGAATTTTCATTAGAACCTCACTCCTGAAAACATTGATTACTACTTCATGATTGCGTTGCAAAAATTGGTATATTTGTAGAACCATAATTAGTATTTGTTGGAACTTGAAATTGACTTAATGGTAATGGTTTTTCATTTAAATTATTATTCTTATTTAATGTAGTTTTATTAGTATTATTTTTAGCATTATTATTTATAAATGATGTGCTAACTAATAATGGTGAAATACATAAAGCAAATAAACTTGTATAAATTAATGAATTCAATATTCTTCTTTTTTTCATACTTTTATACCACTAATTATTTATTATGTATCGAATATAATCAATGAGTGTTTATTTTGACAGAATTATTTGTTTGTGATGAATAACTCATATTGATACTACCAAAATTTAAATTTTTATTGTACGTTGATACTACAGCAAAACCATAATGTAAATATAATGGATTAATGTGTTCATGATTAGGCTGAAAACTAAAGTCTGTAATATTTTTTTTATAAACATAAGTAGTATTATTAATTTTTGTTAAGTAAGATGGTATTTCTTGTTGTTGGGGTTTTGAATAATACTCAATTTTTATATTAAAAGAGACATTAGCTGCAGAACATATAGCTATACATGGATGTCCTAAAAAAGATTTATAAATAAATACTGGTAAAAAAGATGCATTTATATAAGATACATTTATATAAACTTTAAAAAGTTTTGGATTATTTATTACTTTACTATAATTAAGATTAATAAATTTATCATGAAATGTATAATCTAAAGTTTTTAAATTGAAAGTTGTACCTTTATTAGGTCCTTTTTGAAAACTTGCATTTTCAAGAATTGGAAAGTCCTTCTCATAAGATTTCAATGCAACCGCAACAACTTTTTGATATCCTTGTATGGTACTTGTTTCCTTTTCTCACTCATTATCCCAATATTTTTTAGCTTCGTCATAAGTTCATGAAGGTTTATTAGTAATTGGATTAACAAGTACATTTTTACTTAAAGCACTATAAGGAATATAAGGAACATTACTCAAAGAACTATTTAATGTATTAGAATTATTACTTTTATTTGCTTTTAAATTAGAATTACTAGAACAAGATACAATACTACTAATACTAATACCAAGAATGGCTGTTATTCCTAACAACCCAAATGTAAATTTTAAAGATTTTTTCATATTAGATACTACTCTCCTCTTAAATCAATTTTATTATACTCTCATTTAAAAAATATGTAATTTTTGTTTTAACATCTTAAGTTAAAATATTTCAACTAAGGAATGTGAT
>JAHHTJ010000067.1 GCA_020024715.1 Mycoplasmataceae bacterium | reverse complement strand
GTTTATATGTTTTAAAATTTTTATTTACATCATATTTTTGTTGTAAATTATTTTGAAAATTATTTTTCAAAATAATCGATCTTTTTTTAAAAATCATCTTAGTTGATTTTAAACGATCAAATTTACTTAAACAAAGATCAAAAGCAATATTATCTTCTCTATTCATTTCTACTAACTAAATAAATTTTATAAAGATTTATTAAAGAAATCTAATTAATCATAACTAATTATATCTTTTTAAGTATATTAATAGTTTGTTTGAAATACTGTTAATTATAACTTGATAAACTTTATTTAATTTAAGATGATAAAAACCTAAATATTTCAATTGTTTAAAAAGCATATTTTTTTATTGTGTATTTCTAATAAAATAAATTGAAATTTAAAAATTAAAACTATTTACTTTAATTTATAATTATCATGCAATTCAATAACATTAAACATCGTAATATTTAAATACTAATTTTGATTGTTTAATTGTTTTAATTCTTCGTGGTTATAGATTCCATAATTATTTTTCTTCTAAATAAGGTTTTAAATATTGTGCAGTATATGAATTCTCATAATTATTTTTAACAATTTGTTCTGGTGTACCAGTTGCAATAATCATTCCACCTTTTTGTCCACCATCTTTTCCAATATCAATGATATGATCAGCTATTTTAATTAAATCTAAATTGTGCTCGATAACAATAACAGTATCACCATTATTAACAATTCGATTTAGAATATGAATTAGATTTTTAATATCGTGCATATGTAATCCAGTTGTTGGTTCATCTAATACATATAAGGTTTTTCCTGTTGGTTTTTTTTGTAAATATTTTGCTAACTTAATTCTTTGAGCTTCACCACCTGATAATAATAAAGCATTTGTGCCTAATTTTAAATATCCTAATCCTACTTCTTGCATTAAACTCAATTTATAATGAATACTTGGAATTGCTTCAAAAAAATTAACAGCTTCTTGTACTGTCATATCTAATACATCATAAATATTTTTATTTTTATAACGAACTAATAATGTTTCTTCATTATATTTTTTACCATTACATTCATCACATTTAATATACACATCTGGTAAAAAATTCATTTCAATTTTTAAAACACCATTTCCGTCACATTTTTCACATATTCCACCTTTTACATTAAAAGAAAATCTACTTGCTGTAAACCCGTGTGCTTTTGCTTCTGGTAATTGTGCAAATAATTCTCTAATATCATTAAACACTCCGACATATGTTGCAGGATTACTTCTAGGAGTTCTACCGATTGGTTCTTGATCAACAATTACTAATTTATCAAGATCATGATGACCGATTAAAGAAGTATAAGGAAGTGGTTCTATGTAAGGATTAAATAAATCTTTTTGTATGGCTTTTACTAATGTTTCATTAATTAGTGTACTTTTTCCACTACCAGAAACACCTGTTACTAAAATTAATTTTCCTAAAGGAAAAGTAATATTAATATTTTTTAAATTATTACCTTTTGCTCCTTTTAAAATAATTTTTTTTCCGTTTCCACTTCTTCTAGTTTTTGGTACATCAATTTTTAGATTATGATTTAAATAATTACCAGTTAATGATAATGGATCTTTTTTAATTCCTTCTACAGTATTAGCTGCCATAATATATCCACCAAAACTTCCAGCCTTTGGTCCAATATCTATGATTCAATCAGCTTCATTCATGGTGTCAATATCATGTTCAACCACTAGTAAAGAATTACCTAAATTCCTTATTTGTTTCATTGTATTAATTAATTTATCATTATCTTTTTGATGTAAACCAATACTTGGTTCATCTAAAACATATAAAACACCAGTTAATCTAGAACCAATTTGTGTTGCTAGTCTAATTCTTTGTAATTCTCCACCACTTAATGTGTTTGCGGTTCTATTTAAAGTTAAATAGTTTAATCCCACATCATTTAAAAAATTTAAACGATCTAAAATTTCTTTTAATGCTAATTTTGCAATTTTATATTGATAATCATTTAATTGAATTCCTAGAAAGAAATCAATTGTGTTATCAATTGATGTTTCAGTTAATTCAATAATATTTTTATGATTGATTTTTATTGATAAGGCCTTTTCATTTAATCTTTTTCCATGACAAACTTTACAAGTAATTTCACCTAAATATTTACTATAAAATTCTCTAGCCATATTACTACTAGTTTCTTCATGTCTTCTTTTAATTAAATCTGCAATACCTTCAACATATTCTTTTTTAATTTGTTTATTACCACTACTAGCTATCAATTGCAAATCAATTGGTTCATCAGAACCATGTAATATTCAATCTAATTCTTGTTTAGATAAATTTTTTATAGGTATATCTTTTTTAATATGATAATGGTTTAATAATGCGTCAAATCTTTGTCAATCCAATGTTTTAGTATTAACAGTATTTTTAAAATAATCAATACCTCCATCATTAATTGATAATTCTTTATTTAAAAAAATCTTATTTGGATCTGGTTCAAATGTGAAACCTAATCCTTTACAATATTCACAAGCACCAACAGGAGAATTAAATGAAAATAAACGTGGTTCAATTTCAGGTAATGAAAAACCACATTTTGAACAACTAGCATTTTGGTTGTATGAATATTCTTGATTTTTATTATCACTAAATATTCGATTTATAACAATGTGACCATTAGCATATTTAACAATAGTTTCTAAAGTATCATAAATTCTACTTTTTGTATCTTGGTCTTTTCTTAAAACAATTCGATCAACAATGATATCAATGTTGTGTCTTAAATTTTTATCTAAATTAATTTCATCATCTAAAATATATTGTTTATTATCAACTCTAACCCTTATAAAACCTTCTCTTTTTAATTTTTCAAATTCATTTTTAAAAGTACCTTTTTCACTTCTTGCAATAGGAGCTAAAAACTCTAATTTATCACCATCATCAAAAGCTCAAATGCGATCAAATATTTGTTTTAAAGTTTGAGTTTGAATTTCAATATGACAAAAAGGACAATATGGTTGACCAATTCTTGCAAATAATAATCGAAAATAATCATAAATTTCAGTAACTGTTCCAACTGTAGATCTAGGATTATGACTTGTTGATTTTTGATCAATACTAATTGCTGGACTTAATCCTTCAATAGAATCTACATCAGGTTTATCGCTATTTCCTAAAAATTGTCTAGCATATGAACTTAACGAATCTAAATATCTTCTTTTTCCTTCTGCAAAAATAGTATCAAATACTAAACTACTTTTACCACTACCTGATACACCAGTTACAACTACTAATTTGTTTTTAGGAATATCAATATTTATGTTTTTTAAATTATTTTCTCTAGCTCCTCGCACCATAATATATTCATTTGCTGAATGTTTTTTATCATTATAAAATAGCGAAGATGAAGGAATATTTAATTCTTCTTCTGTCATATTATTATCTTTTGTTAAATCGTTATCTTTAATCATTTTAAACTCCTAATTAATAGTAATCATAGATACAAACAAGATTTGAATTAATGACTTATACGATAAATAAATGTACTGTATTCATCAAATTTTTTAATCAAATCATCTTCATTTAATTCATTTAATTTATCGATATCATTTAATTCAACCATAATTTTTTTAATTTGGTTTTGCTTATATTTATTAGTAATATGAATTTTGCAAGCTAATAACTGATCGTTCAAATCTTGATATTTAATAAAATTATTTAAAAGCACACTGGAGTATTTTTTGTTTTTTAATTCATGAGCTTTTAAATAATATTTTAAAGAAGTATTTTTAACAAAAAAAGTGGTTAAAACAACAAAATTATTTT
>JAHHTJ010000066.1 GCA_020024715.1 Mycoplasmataceae bacterium | reverse complement strand
ATGTATAAGTTTATTAGAAAACATAAGTTATTTTTAAAATTTATTTGAGGTTTTAAAAATAAATAATAATTAATATAAATAAAAATGTATCATTACTTTAAAAATGATACATTGAATTTTATTTATTTCTGGCGGAGACAATGAGATTCGAACCCATGCGCCGATTACTCGACCTAACACCTTAGCAGGGTGCCCTCTTTGACCACTTGAGTATGTCTCCACATATTAAAAACATTTATTATTATAAACTAATAATATAATATTTTATCTATATTATGAATTTTAATGAGTAGATTATTAATTTTTGTTTTATCTTTCTTTTTTCATTGTGCCAAAGAAGCTGGTACATTTATGATTAAATAATCAAAATTATTTAAAAAATCATCATTTTTATATAAATAATTATAGCTTTTTAAATTATTTGGAAAATTAATTGCTAAATTAATATTAAAATTTTTTAATATTTTAATTGCATTATTAATTTCATCAATACTAAAAAAATTTTTTTTACTAATATCAATACTAAATATGATTTGATTAATATCAATATGTAAATCATCTAATGTTTCAAATAAAAATAATAAGCTTCTTGAGTTTTCAATAAAAACATTAATTGGATAATTAATTATTAACTTTTCATTTTCTTTTTTAACTAAACTAAATTTTTGTATAGCTTTAAATGCAATATAACGATAAATTATTTCATTATTAACTTCTTGATCAATTAAATTTTTAACATCGTAATCATTAATCATTAAAGGAGCAATAGTTTTTAATGATACATAATAATAATTATCATTATTAGTTGTTCTACGAAGTTCAATGTTTAGTGAATGTTCATCTAAAAATTCTTTAATAATGCCATTGATGTATGTTTTTGATTCTTTAAAGAAATGAAATTTATTATCAATATCAACATTGTTTTGTTTATCTTGAAGAAATAATGTATTATCGCATGTTTTAATAATTGTTTCAATAACATGGTTGGTTAAACCATAAAGCTGAAAGGTATAATTAGTTTTAATTATCAATTTTTTATTTTGTAAATAATATGTGATATTAAAAGAATTTAGAATATTTAAAAATTCTAGTTGTAATTCATTTATTTCTTTTAATGTATATGAAACTTCATTATTTCCATAATAACAAATTGCAAAGTTATTTTCATATGTTATAAATGAAAAAATATCTTTATATTTGATTTTATTCTGAATTTTAGTTAATATTTCTTTTAATACTTCATCAATTTCATAATCATTAAAACTATCACTAGTTTCGAATTTAAAATTAAAAACATTAATTAACATTAAATTAATTTGTTTTTCATTAATTAAATTCTTAATTTCTGTTAGTGCGTTAGATTTATTAAAAAAGAAATCATAATCGTATTTAATATTAGTACTTAGTGTAATAACTGCTTTCCATTGATTAGTAATAATTCTATTAATAGAATACATTAAAATACAAGTTAAAAAACAAATGGTAATAACAGCATATGTAATATTTTTAATTATAATTTCATGATCTTGAAAAGTGTAATAACGATTAATAATAATACATAAACTAAAAACAAATAAACAAGATAAGTAATAAACTAGTTTTGGTCTGCTGCTAAAGATTTTATAAATAATAGTTATTAACAATAGTAGTAATGAGATAAAAAAATAACTTAAAAAGAAATGAAAATTTTGAAAACTATTTTCACTCATGTATCTAGCAAATCATAAAATTATTCAATAGATTGGAAGAATAGAGAAGAAATAAAATCAAAAATAAAAGATACTAATTGTTAAAGAAAAAATTAGAAAATATCAATTAAAAAAGATTCAAATAATTCCTGGATTATTTTTTAATGTAAATAATAATAGTATTCATAAACTAATACTAAAAACATATGGAATTATGAAAATATAATATATATATTTATCATTTCTTTTTCTTAAAGAAATTCTTTTACTTGTTTTATAAAAGATATAAGCAAATATTGTAATAGCAACAAAAATAAGTAATGTAGCAATTACTAGATTCATAGTTGTTATTACACTTTTATTATTTAATTGATTTAAAGTTAAATCTTGTGATTTTGTTATTGCTTCAATTATATTCATCTATTTATTATAAAAACAAAAAGAACCATTTCGGTTCTTAATTTATTATGGTGGAGATGACGGGAGTCGAACCCGTTTCCACAATTAGCTTTCTAGTAACGTTTACAAGTTTAGTTTTATTTAAAATTTCATTTAATCCTTAAAATAAAACAAAAGCAATTAAACTAACAGTAAAATTTCAGTCAAACTACCTGTAATTATTTAACCTAAGATATTTAAAATGAACTTTTATTAACAATATCAAATTAATAAAAGACGTAAACACGATTCAATACTAGAATCTTAACAAATTAAGCTAAAGCTAAGTTGTAGTTTACTTGAGAAAGTTTGCTAATTTCAAAAGAGTTTAGATTTACTTCTGCTTCGATATTAGCTAAGTCTTCTCCGCGAACGTTTTGTTCTACTTTATTATTATTTTTTGCATTTATTGTGCATAAGCTATAAGGGGCATACCCCACTGTAGTTAAAAGTCTACTAATCATGTCGAGACCATTACATCCCCGTGTAATTATTTTAACATTTTTAAATGTAAAAGGTTTATGATGATTAAAATTTTATCGATTTAAATAATTATATAATTATAGAAGGAAGTACAGTAATTATAATTAAAGCATGAAACAAAAAGAAATAAAAGAACATCAAGTTTTATATCAAAAGTACCGCCCTAATCAGTTTTTAGATGTTATTGGTCAGAATCAATTTGTAAATATGTTAATGCAAGCTATTAAAACTAATCAACTAGCAAATGCTTATATTTTTAGTGGACCACATGGTATTGGTAAAACAACATTAGCTAGAATATTAGCAAAAGCTGCTAATTGTTTAAATAATGAAACTGGTGATGCTTGTAATCAATGTGCTAATTGTTTAGCAATTAATAAGCATGAAACAATGGATATTGTTGAAATAGATGCTGCAAGTAATAATGGTGTTGACAGTATTAGAAATATTATTGAAAATGCAAGTTATTTACCTGCAAATTTAAAATATAAAGTATACATTATTGATGAAGCACACATGATTACAATTGGTGGATGGAATGCTTTTTTAAAAACTTTAGAAAATAAGAATTCTCATTTAATTTTTATTTTTGCAACTACTGAAATTCAAAAAATTCCTAAAACAATTTTGTCACGTTGTCAAATTTATAACTTATATACATTAACAAATCAAGAATTATTGCAATTATTAAATTTAATAATTAACCAAGAAAAAATTAAAATTTCTGATGATGCAAAGTTATTAATATGTGAGTTAGCTAATGGTTCTGCTAGAGATATGTTAAGTATTGTTGAACAATTAATTAGTTCTCATAATATTATTGATAAACATTTGATTGAAAATGTTTTTTCTTTAGCAAATAAAGAACAACAATTTATATTGTTAAAAAATATTCTTGAAGCAAATTATCATATTGCTTTAAGACAATTAAATGATTTATATGATAAAGGAATAAATATTTATCAACTTATTAATAATTTATTAGATTTAAGCGTTGAATATTTTATTTTTAAAAAAGTAAATGATGATAAGCTTATTAAACCATCTAATTATTTACTATTTAAGAATCAAGACATAGATATTTTAATGTGTACATCATTTATTGAAGAATTAGAACCATTAATATCTGACTTTAGAAAAAAGGATAATACTTATATTTTGTTTCGTGCATTTGTTATTCGTTTTATGAATAAAATTAAAAAAGATTCAGGTTTCATTAATAATAAAAATAATGATGATAATCAATTTGATTCTACTAATAATGAAGAAACATCAAACAG
>JAHHTJ010000065.1 GCA_020024715.1 Mycoplasmataceae bacterium | reverse complement strand
GTAATTAACAAAGAAAATAAAAAAATAATTTATATACTTTTATCATTGATTTAATTAAGGAAATAAATATGGCAAAAAATAAAAAATTAAAAATTGGTTTAGCTGTTACGGGATTAAGTTTAATAACATCAGCAGCAATAGCGGGTGCTGTTTTAGGATTTGCTAACAAAGATTCTAATTATGATAAAAAAGATATAAGATTAACAAACAACAAAATCACTTCATTACAAAACGATCTTAAAAATAACGGAACCTTTTATCAAATTAACAAGCAAAACTCAAAATTAAAAAATAGTTCTTCTTTAAGCTTAAGTAACTTAACACCAATGTTATTTTCTTTAAATGGTGATAATAAATTATTAACTAATTGAATTAAGAAAAATATTTTAAAACCTAAATGTGATAAATATCATCTTAATTATAATGATTTTAACATTCTTCTTAAGAGTTATAATGAAGCAAGAGGAACAATTAATTTTGCGGTTCAATATCAAAATAAAATTATCAATAATTGTGTATTAGCTGGTTTTTTAGCAACTAATACTAATTCAACTTCTTTTAATCAATTAATTGTTGCTTTACAAGAATTGTTACAAAACACAAACTCGATATCGTTATCTGCTACTTCAGGAATCAATCAATATTATCCAAGCAATTATAGTTTATATCAAGAAAAATTATTAACCTTTATTCAAAACTATATTTCTAATTTAATTGCTACTAAATCTTCAAAAAATAATGATTTAACAACTACATTAGCTGGTTATGGTTTTAATAAAGATAATATTACAATTTCATCAGCATATTCATTAAATTATTTAGGAGAAAGTGTAATTAATATTTATTATAATAACATTGAAATAATTCCAAATCTAGTAATATCTAATTTTAATTCAACAACTAATAATATTGATGTTGTCTTACAGTCGTTAAATATAAATAAGATTATGAAAGCACCAAGCTCAATGTCATCTATTTCATTAAGTAATTTTGCTAATTCTTCAGATTTAGCTACTATTCAAAATGAAATTTGAGCTAATTTAAATACCGAAATTAAAAGTAATACTTCATTAGCAAAATTAAATTTAACTCAATCTGATTTTAGTATTAATATTTCAAATATTTTGTATTCTTATGGTGAAGTATTATTTAATATTACTTATAATGGCACAATTATTAATCAAGTATTAGTTACTGGTTTTCATAAACAAATTGATTTGTTACCAGTATTACAATCATTACCAGTATTTAGCGTTCAAGCACCAAATAATATTGCTAGTTTAACACCTATTGAAATACAAAATTCTTCAAATAACTCTTCATATATAAATGATTGTTCTGTTCAAATTATAAATACACTAATGAATGAAATTAAAGAAAATAATACCTTATCAACTCAAGGATTAAAATCAACTGATTTTAGTGTTCAAGCTTGTCAATATTTAGGTCAATTTGGTAAAATAACCTTTAATGTTCTTTATAATAATCAAATAATTTTAAAAAACATTACAGTTAATGGTTTCAAAAATACATTAAGTATTATTCCTTTATTACAATCATTAACATTACCTTCAACAATTATTACACCATCTAGTGTAGCTTCTTCAAGTGTATCAAATGTAAAAAATAATGCAAGTGATTTAAATAGTATTAGTAGTTTAATTTGAAATGCATTAAGTAATTCAATAAATCAAAATGAAACTTTAAAAACATTAAATTTAAAACAAAGTGATTTTCAATATGTTCCAGTTCAATATATAAACCAATTTGGTGAAATTGTTTTTGATATTCTTTATAATAATCAAATTATTCAAAATAATATTATCGTTAAGGGATTTAAGACTTCATTAAGTATTATTCCATTATTACAATCATTAACATTACCTTCAACAATTACTGCACCATCTAATTTAGCTTCATTAACTGTATCTAACATAATGACATCAAATACTGCAATAACAAGTATAAATTCAACTATATGAACAATATTAAACAATGCAATAACTACAAATCCTATCTTAAAGGTATTAAATCTTACTCAAGCTGATTTCACTTTTAATGTAAATGATGCAAAAGTTATTCCAAGCTCTGGAACAATAATGTTTACTGTTTCATATAATAATAGTGTTATTCAACATATAACTATGACTGGTTTTAAACCGCATTATACAAATAATTATGTTATTTATACATTAAAATCCATTTTACAAAATGCTAATTTTAATGTTTCTGGTGATGCTTCATTAGCTAGTTTAACTCCAAGCAATGTTGAATTTGCTAATTCATCTTCATTAATCGAAACTTGATTAATTAGTCAAATTAAAACTATTGTTGGTTCAAATAATGCTAATACATGATTATTAAATTATTTAACTAATTCTATAACTAATGAAATTAATAATTTAGGTTTTAAAAATATTCATTATTTTAATAATGATGGAACCATTTATTTAGATTTAACATTTGATGGAATTGTTGTTACAAATTTATTAATTAGCGGATTTCATAAAACTTGAAATCTTACTCAAATTATTGATCAATTAGAAGTGTTGTTTGATAATAATCAAACATTACCAATTGTATCAACTACTAAAACATCAAACACTATGAATAATATAAATTTAATTGCTAAAAATACAATTGATAATTTAATTACTAAAAATTTAACAGCATCAATTGTTAACAATGTTATTAGTAATTTAGTAATTAAACCTTTAACAAATAATGCTAATCAAACTTATGCTATTGTTCAATTAAGTTATAATTATACAAATGTAGGAACAATTAAACTTACTGGTTTTGTAAATACGTTAAGCCAAGCAACAATTCAACAAACACAACAATTAAAATCTCTATTAAGTAATTTAAGTGTTAAATTACCACCAAATAGCTTATATGCTAATGAAGCAACTAATAGTAATTTAATGACTTATATTTGAAATGAAATTAAGAGTTTAATTACTAATAATAAAGAATTTTCATCATTACAAGAAAGTGATTTTAGTTATAGTATAAATGCAAGTTCTGTTAATACAACAACAGGAATTTTAAGTATTAATTTAAATTATTTAGGTCAAAGTTTTCTTTCTGATGTATTAGTATCTGGTTTTTTAACAAGTAGTTTATTAATTACTCAATTGAAAAAGACTTTTGATGCAACAACTACTCTTAATTTGCCATCACAATTTAGTAGTATTTATGCAGACGATGTAACTGTTTCACAATTAACACCTTTTATGAACCAATTTATAGTTAACACTTTAAAATCTAATCCATATACAAAAAATACAAATCCCACTTTATTTTCCTTTAAAATTGTTAATTCTGCTGATTGACAAAAACCAGCATGAATTGAAGTTCAAATTCAATATAAACAATCAAGTAATTCTTCTATTAATGTAAGTAATAACATTACTTTATATGGCGTAGAATCTCATTTCTAATTTAGATAGATTATTATTTAAAAAATTTGCAATAGTATAAATCTTATGTAAAACTTCTTACCAAACAATACAGTAAGAAGTTTTTTTTATAATAAAAAAAGTACATTTATTCAAGATAATATATTAGATACTTTTAAAAAAATTAGATGTGTAATGAATATTTTTATAGCAATGTCGCAAGAAATACCTAATTATATTTCTAGATTAACTAAAAACAACTTACTATTTTATTAAAAAAGAAAGAGGTATTAATAAATCCTTTAGCTTTTATTTCAGATGATTTCAAAGTTATCTCAAATATTGTTTAACTTAAACACATCTTGGACTCTGATGATTCTAAAAAGAATTATTATATTAATAAAGAAAGAAGGTATGAAAAAGTAAGACCACTTCCGCTAGGACGAGGGAGTAGTCCAAATCTTATGTAAAACTTCTTACTAAATAAAATAGTAAGGAGT
>JAHHTJ010000064.1 GCA_020024715.1 Mycoplasmataceae bacterium | reverse complement strand
CTTACTAAATAGGTTATTACATCATAAATTAAATCTATAGAGAAAATTACTATTTTACTTTCTTTAATTTTTAAAATTAATAAGAAGATGATGACTTTAAAGTTATCATTTTTTTTATGAAATTTTAGAATGATTATTTATAATTTTGGTATGAAAAAAACAATTGCTATTTTTAATGCTAGCAGTAACCTTGGTTCAAAATATGAATGAAGAGTAAAACAAACAATTAAGTTATTTAATGATTATGGTATAAATGTTGTTTTAGGAGATTTATCTTTAAATCATTCTAATTCATATACTGCTGCAAACGCCATAGAAAGAGCGAAAGAATTTAATGAATTAGTTGCTAAATATGATTATGTAATGAGTATGATTGGTGGTTTTAATTCAAGTAGTATTTTGCCTTATATTGATTATGAATTAATTAAGAAACGAAAAACTAAAATTATTGGTTTTTCAGATATTACAGCAATATTATTAGCTGTTTATCAAAAAACCAAACTAAAAACATATTATGGACCTAGTTTTCTTACTAATTTTTTTGAACAAGATGAAATTAGTAAATATGCATTTAAACAATTAAATAACATTTTTTTTAACGAAATTAATTATCCAATCAAACAAACATCTCCTCTTCAATGAACAGAAGAAAGAATTGATTGAAAAATTGAATCAAAACCTTTTAAAAAAATGATTAAACAAAATATGTATAGTATTAATCCAAACATTATTCAAGGTCGATTAATTGGCGGGAATTTAAACACAATGTGTACTTTGTATAATACAGAATATTTTAATGATATTAATGAAAACGACATTTTATTAATTGAAGATTCTTATGTTGATGCAAATATTGCTGAAAGAAGTTTTTCATGATTAAAAAATACCAAAATACTAAGTAAAATTAAGGGGATTATTATTGGTAAAATTGAACACTATGATGATTTAGGTTCAAATAAAACATATGCAGAATTATTTCTAGAATTTTTAGATCGCAAAGTTCCAATATTAATAAATTATGATTGTTCTCATACATTACCAATGAATATTTTAAAAATTGGTGGAAACATCATTTTAGATACAATTAATTTAAAAGTTACCTTATTGGATTAATTTATTATATTTTTAATATTAATAATATTTATATAGAAGTAAATTATTATAAAATTAAAAATAATTTATATACTTATATTCATAAAAATTAATTTATCATTTAATACTACTATTGATATTTATATAATAAATAATAGATAAATGATTATGGATAAAAATGAATCTTTATTAGATCCTGAAGACATTTCATTGCAACCAGAAGCTTTACAACCTAAAAACGAAACTGGTGATAATCCTTCAGGAATTGATAAAAAAAATAATGTTGTAATAAAAGCTTATAATGTTTTGAATAATAGTTTTAACAAAACATATAACGCTATTTTGACTAGTAAGAAAAAAATAAAAAATACCAATTTCATGAAGAAAACACAATGATATCGTAGATTTTTTTTAAAACTTTTATCTAGTAATCCATTATTTAAGACTTTAATTCTTTATTTGATTGTAATTTTTATTTTTGCTGGTTTATTACTAATTAATAATGTACAAATAAAAAGTTTCCATGATAGTAATAAAAATACATTCTTCTTTTCTTTTTTTACAACATTATCAACTATTACTGCAACAGGTATGATGTTAAATCCAATTCCGCAAACATATTCAGTATCAGGACAAGTAGTATTATTTTTTCTGATTGAATTTGGTGGAATTATCTTTTCTTATATAGTTTCTAGTGTTTATTTAAGTTTTAGAAGTAATGTAGGAAATAAATTTAATGATCAAGCAATGATTCAAATAGAAAAAGGGGATAGTGCAATTAATTCTTCTTTATCTATGATGAAGTGAAACATTGTGGTAATTGGTGGAATGCAATTAATTTTTGGATTAAGTTTATTTGCTTGTTTTTATTATATCCCAGGTAGAATTCCAGAAGCAAATCCTATTAGTTCGCAATATTATGTAGGATATACAAAACTAGTTACTTCACAATATCATAATGCAATAAAAGCTTTTTGAAGTGGAATTTTTGATTCTGCTGGTGCATTATCTAATGCAGGAATGACTTTGTTTGGTTCTTTCAATGCTGCAGTATATCGTAATGGTTTAGGAATTGTTGTGCAATTTTTATTAGGAGCTGAATTTATACTTGGTGGAATTGGATTTCCATTATTTTATGATTTAATTATTAAAATCAAAATGAAAATTAGACATCAAAAATATAAATTATCATTATATTCATCATTAAGTTTATATGCAGTGCTAGTAGTAACACTTGTTACAACAGTGTTAGCTTATATTTTTGCTTATATAAATCATTCACCATCTTCTTTGATTTTAGCAACTAATTATGATAATAATCATCAATTAAATACTATTTACTCACCGTTTGGTAAAAATCCACATTTAAATAAAGATTGATGTATTTTCTTTAGTATTTTAAATACTCATTCTGCTGGTTATTCTAGTATTAATTTAGAAAATTTATCATATGAAAATAAATGAAATTATATTGTTAGTATGTTTATTGGTTGTTGTCCATCATCAAGTGCTGGTGAAATTAAGTTAGTAATGTTAATTAGTACTATTTATTTTATTGTAAATAAGATGCATTTATTTTCTAAAATGAAAAATATTAAATCATCTATTACTAAAGCAATGGTTTGAAATAGTTTAATGATTTTATTATTAGGTGTTGCAATATCTGTTGCCGCTACTTTTTGTTTTTACTTTTTTTATAATGGTCCTGTTTATGAAGGTCATAACTGATTATTTAATCAAACTATAGATTCAATTTTTTTAGGAGTATCTACTTATAGTATGTGTGGTTTAGTTCCGGGAAATATCTTTAATCAAAACTTTTTTGGTGAATTAACTACTTTAATAGTAATTTTATCTGCACAAATGGTTTTAGTATTTAGTATTTTTATTGTACAAAAACACTCATATAGTAGTGATGAACTTCGTATTAAGAGATTAAAAGAAGATCGTTTACATGCACAAGAAATTAAATTAAGTGAATTTATAAATAATAATTAAAAAAAAGCAAGCTAGATTTTGAAATAATTAGCTTACTTTTTTAAATAAATTTTTAAAAAATTAGATTATTTTTTTTCTAATTCTGCAACAGTTTTTGTAACAATGTCGAAGTTAACTGGTTTACCAACTTCTTCGTTATATCATGCTAAAGCAATTTTGTCATCTTTATCTACAACAAATACACTTCTATATAAAGTCATGTATGGGTCCATTAAGATTCCATAATCTTTTCCAAATTGATTTGTTCTGTAATCACTTAAAGCAACCATATTAATTTGATTAGATGAACATCAACGATCAAATGCAAATGGTAAATCAACAGAAACATTTAAAACAATTACATCTTTATCATTTTCATATTCTTTAGCAAAATGCTTTGTTTGTGCATCACAAACCCCAGTATCAATTGATGGGAAACAAGAAATAACTTTAATTTTATTTTTATAATCTTTTAATGTTTTTTCATTTCCATCTTTATCAATTAATACAAAATCAGGAGCTTGTTGTCCTTTTACTAATTTTTCACCTATTAAAGTAAAATTTTCAGCTTTGAAATTCGCCATTTTTTATTCCTTTCTCTTTTTATGACAATATAATTATAAAATATTTATTTTTTAGGTTATTATATTATTTATACTTCATAATTTATTTGCCGTTTTAGTTCAATGGTAGAACGAATCAATGGTAATGATTAAAAAGCAGTCCGATTCTGCTAAACGGCACCAGAATAATACAGATGTTATCTGTATTTTTTTATTTATAATAATTAAAATTACAAATATTGTTTGAATATTTATTGTGAAAAATTAATATACAAAAATATTTAATAACTTTTAAAAAAAGAGTTACAAGTTTAGATTAATTGCTTATAATCTATTTATGG
>JAHHTJ010000063.1 GCA_020024715.1 Mycoplasmataceae bacterium | reverse complement strand
CTATAAGTTATAATAAATTAATTTTACAAATTAAGAAAGGAGAATGTTTATGTTTAAAGCAATGATAAGTGGTATTGTACAAAAACATTTGAAAAATAAAGTTTTAAAATCCACTATTAAAGAAGAAGACATTGAAGGAGTATTAAGAGAAATTAGAATTGCTCTTTTAGATGCAGATGTAAATATTATTGTTGTTAAGGATTTAATTAAAAGTATTCGTACAGAATTAATTGGTAAAATTGTTCCTGAAAATTTAAAGTTAAGTGATTATTTTTTAAATGTTGTAAAAGAGCAACTAACTAACATTTTAGGTCAAGAATTTGAACCTTTTAATTATGAACGCACCAATTTAAAAATTATGATGGTAGGTTTACAAGGTTCTGGTAAAACTACTACATGTGCAAAATTAGCTAAATATTTAGCAAGTCGAAGAAATAATAATGATAAAGCAAGTTTAACAGCTTTAGATATATATCGAGCAGCTGCTATTGACCAATTAAAACAATTAGCTAATGATTTAGAAATTCCTTGTTTTGAAAAAGGACAAACAGATGTAGCTAGCATTGCTGATTATGCATTAGAACAAATTCGTAATGAAAAAATTAATATTAATATTTTTGATACTGCTGGAAGATTGCAAACTGATGAAAAATTAATGAATGAATTAGTAATGTTAAAAAGAAAGATTCAACCTGATGAAATTTTTTTAGTTGTTGATGCTATGAGTGGTCAAGATATTATTAATGTTGCTACAGAATTCAATAATTACTTAAATTTAACTGGAATTATCTTAACAAAAATGGATTCTGATGCTAGAGCTGGTGCTGCATTAAGTTTAATAAAGATTCTAAATGTTCCAGTACGTTTTTTAGGTACTGGAGAAAAAATAGGATCAATTGATGAATTTTATCCAGAAAGAATCGCTGATCGTATCTTAGGTTTAGGAGATATTTTAACACTTAGTGAAAAAGCTTATGAAGTTATTGATGAAAAAGATGCTAAACGTTCAATGATGAGAATGTTTTCTGGAAAGTTTGATTTAGAAGATATGTTAAATCAAATTGAACAAATGAATAAGATTGGTTCTTTTTCTAGTATGATGAAATATATGCCTGATAAAGTTAAATCATCAATTACAGAAGATAAAGTCATTCAAGCAGAAGATAAAGCAAGAATTTGAAGAATTTTATTATGTTCTATGACTAAAAAAGAACGTCATAACCCAAAATTAATTATGCGTGATCAAACAAGAAAAAACCGAATTTTAAATGGTTCTGGAAGGAGACATGAAGAATTAAATAAAATGTTAAAAGATTGACAAAAAGCTCGTGATAATTTTGAAAAAATGGGAAAAATGATGCAAAAAGGAAAAGATCCTTGAAAGGAAATGGGATTTTAATAAGTGGCATTTTTAATTGAAACATTAATCTCTCGTATTTTATCTGCTTTTATTTATAAACAAATTGGATGAGATGAATCTGGTTATAAAGGTTTAATTCATAGAAAAGATATTTTAATATATACACGTTATAACAAAGGTTTTATTTATATAAAATATTTCCTTTTCTTCATTTTTGTCGTCATGGCTTTTACTTACTTATTTATATATTTTTATAGTTTGTATAACAATAAAGAATATATTCCAGTTTTAGAAAATAATCATGTTGTATATAATTTAACATATAATGATGACATGATTTATGTTGGTTGAGTTTTCTTGTTATTTGGTGTTGTTTTTTATTTAGATATTGAAGAACAAATTCCTTATTTATTTTTTAAAAAATCAAAAACAACTGTAATTGAAAGAAAAAATTTAAGATGAAGCTTTAGAAATCCTTATTGAATTGTTTTGATTATTGCTTCATTCATAAGAATTATTTTATTATTATCTTTAGAAAAAGCATATATTGTTATGAATGTTCATAATGTAAATATGAATATACAATTACATCCAAGTTCTACACAATTAACTTACGTTTTATGTGCATGTTATTACATTTTAATTATTAATGCTGGATTAATTATTATATTAAGCTCTATTTTATTTTTACTTAAAGGACATTTAAAACCTGAATATCTTCCATTTTGTATTAAGAATAATTCATATGTTGCTAGAATAATTGCTAGAAGAAAAAAATGAGATTTTTCAAAAAAAGAATTAAGTAATCAAAATAAAAATGATGCTACAAAACTAAAAGATGTAAATTAATCATTATGTCAAAGTGATAAGAATTAGATATATCAAATGCAACATAAGAATTGAATTTAATTAAAGCACAAAGAAAATATTATTTATCAATATGAATATTAATTTATATATGTATATTTTGTGCATTATTGATTGCAGCTATCGCATAAATAATTATTGCTACTAAAATCCTTTATAAAACTGGATTTTATATCACTAATCAATTATTACCTTTTGATCATAATGCTAATGGTGAAATAGTTATGTATTTTACAATTGGTAGTATATTATGAGTAGCTACAATAGGAATAATATCCTTAGTTATTTGACTTATCATTAGAAGTGTATTTTTATATTTAATAGCTAAATCTAAATATGATGAATTTAAAAACAAAAGAGCAAAGATAATTACAGATAAATTAAATAAATTTTTTAAAGATTAAAATAACAAAGTTATATATATACAAAACATTTCCAGATTATTTATGTTATAAGTTCTATACTATAAGGGGGGTAGGACAATATGGAATACAAACAAATTAATTTAGTTAAGTATATAGAAAATAGAAATAATGAATTTAATAAAGAACTAAACTTAACTGATGACAATAAACAAAAACTAACCGAATTAAAAATGCACAAAATTCTTTATTTTTTATATGGTTTATATTATCAAAAGTATAAAAAAGAATTATATAATGCAGATTTTCGTGCATATAAATATGGACCTGTTGAAATAAATTATAGAGTTGAAGGAAAAAGAAACTCAAACATTTTTGACATCGAAGTAAATGCTGATCAATTAGATTTTTTAGATAAAACACTTAAGAGATTATTTTGAGCTTCAACTTTTGCCCTTGTTGAAAAAAGCCATCAAACACTTCCTTGAATAAAAAATTATAAAGAAGGAAAAAGTCAAATAAAAATATCTAAACAAGATATAATTGATTACTTTTGTTCTTAATATGCAATTTGATATATTTATTGACCAAACCTATATTATTAAAAATAATTTTAAAAATAAATTTGAAAAAATTGAAAAAGATAAAGAATTTGCCCAAGGTTTAGAAAAATGATTCATACAATTAAAAAAAGAATGTAATACATGCAATTCTTGAACTGAATTAACAAAGCTATTTAACAATAAAAGTAATAATGATAGAGTATTTTATTCTGGTTGTGAAAATTCAATAACAGAAAAATATGAAGAGATTAAAAAAACATTATTTGAAAAATTTAAAAGTTACTTTAATATAGAAAATAAATTTGGTTTAGATTTAGCAACTGACGTTTATTTATTCAAATCGCCTTGAAAATGTAAAGATAATAATAAAAATATTAGACTTTTATATTGTTTAATTTACACATACAAAGATAAACTCGGCGGAGATGATTTTCTTGAATCTGAAGGAGATAATAAAATCAAATTTTTTATTTATCCATTAAAATATGAAAATTTTCATGAATAAAAATTATTTATTTTTATTTATATGCCTTTACTAAAATAACCCGGTTCTTTAACAGTTTTTATAAAACATTCTAATGGTTTGGTTCTAAATCTCTAATTTCATCAGGAAATACTTTATAAGTATCTTCAGAAGACAATCCACTTTATTACTAATTAAATTATCTCTATATAAAGCAAATGTATAACTCATATTGATTTGTTTTTTTAAAGCCAATAAATTTACCATTTATTTTAACGGTTGAGAATGTTTCATATTAAAAACAAATCAATTATTCGTATTATCAAAAACAATATTCTTAAAGTTATCTTTATCAATT
>JAHHTJ010000062.1 GCA_020024715.1 Mycoplasmataceae bacterium | reverse complement strand
ATAATATTCAATTTTAACAAATTAATAATTATTGTTAAATTCAAATATTATTATAAAAATGTTAAATTTTAGAATTGTTTAATTTATTTGATATCTAAAAGAATTTGTTTGATAACTTCAGTTTCTAATTTTAAGCGAATATATTTTTGTTTTAATACATGTTGTGAAACAAAATTTAATTCATCATCACTTGGTTGGTTTAAAATTTCCTTAAAATCAGTTCATTTTGTTGGTAATTGCATCATTTTAATTCAATCAACAATATGATCTATTAAAGCATCAACAGAATCTAAATTAAATACTTCTTTAGCTAATACTAATGCTTTTTGTTTATATCAATCATCAGTTAAACTTCTTATTTTTATATAACTTGGCATAATTAATGCTAAACCAGCACCATGAGTAACATTTCATTTAGCGCTAATTGCATGTTCAATTTGATGAATATTTCAATCACCTGTTGAATTAAAAGAACTTAAACTATTTAAACTCATTGTTGATGTTCACATAATGTTACTAGCAGCTTTTAGATTTGAATGATCATTTAATAGTTCTAATGAAAATTTTCATAAATTTCTCATATTAGCAAATAAATATTCTTTTGTTCAATCAAAAGTTTCTAAACCAAAATATTGTTCAATTTGGTGAGTAAATGCATCAAATATTCCACTTGCTAATTGTCAATTACTAGCAGATGTTATATAGTGTGGATCTTGTAAACAAAGCATTGGTGTACAAGATGGATGGTATACTCCTCTTTTTTCTTTTAAATTAATAAAAGTTATAACTGAACCATAATTATTTTCACTACCAGTAGCAGCTGTAGTTGGAATTGCAATTAAATCAATTGCATTATGTTTAGCTAATGAATTATTTTCATAATAATCTTGAATGGTTTTAATATCTGGATTATTAATTAATAATGCAATCATTTTTGCAGAATCAATCACACTTCCACCACCAGCTGCTATAACTAAATCAACATGATTAACAATACCAAAATCTTTTGCATTATTTACATCAATATCTAAAGGATTAGGTTTAATTCCTTGGTATTCAATTCAATTAATATTAATTTCTTTTAATGTTTTTGTAATTGATTCATATAAACCATTTTCTTTTATTGATTTGTTACCATAAATTAAAAGGATTTTTTGATATTTATGATGAGCTAAAAAATCTTTTAAATACAATAATGAATCATTACCAAAAACATATTCAGTTTTTATCTTCATTTTTGTCATTTTTAATACCTCATAAATATTTTAATATTTTGATTTTATTTATATAAAATTTATATATAAAGGAAAACATAAAATGAAATATAATGAAAAATTAGTCCACGAAGAACTAAAAAAAGCTACGAATTTAACTGAACTTGTAGAAATAAAAAATAAATTAAGTAAAGATTTTATAAATCCCTTAAAAACATTATTACAAGAAACTAAAGATCATAATGAAAAAAAATCATTAGGACAAGAAATAAATCAATTAAAAATTAACTTAGAACGTGATTTCTTATTTGTTAAAAATGAATTTGAACAAGAACAAAAAAAAGTAAATTACCAAGTTGTAGATACCATAAATAATTTAACAATTGGTAAAGCACATATATTAGAAAAAACCAATAAGGAAATTTTAGATATTTTTAAAGAATTACAATTTGATATTAGATGTGGTGATGATATTGTTTCTTCAATTTGAAATTTTGATGCATTAAACATTTCAAAAAACCATCCTGCTAGAGCTATGCATGATTCATTTTTTATGAGTGATGAACAATTATTAAAAACACATAATACATCATATTCTGCTTTTTTTGCAAAGTTATTAAATAAAACAGATGATATTCGTATTTGTTCATATGGAAGCGTTTTTAGAAATGATGATGATGATGCAACACATAGTCATCAATTTATGCAAATTGATTTAGTTTGAATTAAAGAAGGATTAAATATTGCTAATTTAAAATGAATTGTAGATTATATGTTGCATAAATTATTTGGTAACGAAGTAAAAACTAGATATCGCTTGTCTTTTTTTCCTTTTACAGAACCAAGTTTTGAAGTAGATATTAGTTGTTTTAATTGTTTAAATAAAGGATGTAATATTTGTAAAGGTTCTGGTTGAATAGAAGTATTAGGTGCTGGGATGTTACATCAAAATGTTTTAAAAAACATTGGAATAAACCATAATAAATACCAAGGAATTGCTTTTGGTATCGGAATTGAAAGAATAGCAATGTTAAAACACGAAATTGAAGATATTAGAAACTTTTATACAAATGACTTTAATTTTTTAAAACAATTTTAATAGAGGAATAAGAAATGATTTTATCAAAAAATAGTATATATGCCATTTTTAAAAAAATGCATGTTGATGCAAGCAAAGTACCAGTTGATAATAAAGATTGAATAGAAGCATTTAATGCATTGGGAATAGAAGTTGAAAAAATATATTCTAATCATTTAAATCCTAATGATTTTTCTGTTGTACAAATTCGTAATGTAGAATTACATCCAGATTCTGATCATATGCATGTTACTCAAGTCTTTGATGGTGAAAAAACACATCAAATTGTTTGTGGTGCTAAAAACGTTAGAAAAGATATGTATACCATTATGGCTAAGGTGAATACAATTATGCCTGATGGTAGACAAATATTAGCTAAACCATTAAGAGGGGTTGAATCTTATGGAATGTTATGTGGTTTATCAGAATTAATTCCAATTATTAAACCATATCTAACTACTATTGATGATTCTGGAATTGTTGATTTAGAAAAACTTGGAAATAACAAGGTTGATTTTAAACTAGAATTTAAGAATAATAAGTGAATTGAATATCTTATGGTTAATGATGATATTTTTGATTTAAGTATTGCAACAAATGCTGGTTATTTAAATGGAATTTTACCAATTGCCATGGCACTTAGTGCTTATTGAAATATTGATTATAAATTAGAAATTAAACAACTTATTAATGAAAATATTGATCATTCTGAAATTAAATCAATGAGTGGATTAATTTATTTTGATGATTTAAACCATGAGGGTGATTACAAAATAAGAATGGTTTTAGCACATAACTTTTTAAAAGCTAATACATTTGCAGAACAAAGAGCATTAATGTATTCTCATTATTTTAGTTTTAGCTTCTTACCAATTACAAGTAATATTAGTAAAGAAAACTTAAATATTAATAAATTAACAAAACCTCATAAAATTTTAAGTTCAGATGAAAAATATTATGAATTAGATAAAGATACATTAGTTTTAAAACAAAACGATGATGTCATTACTTGATTAGGAGTAATGACTGATGCAAAATATTTACCAAAATTAAATGAAAAAGGATTTTATTTATTTTTTTCTAATGTAAATTGATATGAAACTAATAATTTGACTAAAAAAATTAATTACAATTCATATTTAGCTAAACTAAGTAGCAAATTAACTTCATTTGATTTAGCAAACAATTTTTTTAAAACATTATTTCCATACATAAAACAAGAAAATTGCAGTTTCTTTTATTACAAAATTAATCCAAGTAGATTGATTCGTTGTACAAAAAAAGAATTATTTATGCAACTAGCTAAAACAACAAAATTTGATGAAGATAAAATATTACACCAATTATCATTAATCAATATTGTATACGATGAAGAATTAAATGGATTTATTATTCCAAATTATCGTAGTGATTTAGAAATAGCACAGGATTTAATTGAAGAAGCATTAAGATTTATCAATGTTAATAACCTAATTCCTGAACCAATTTCTAGTTATCTAAAATTAGAACAAAATATTGATGAATATAAGTATTTAAATTTAGTAAAAGAATATTTAGTTAATTTAGGTTTATATGAAGTAAAAACATATAAATTAACATCAGAAGAAGTATTTAAAAATTCAATATTTAGTGAATATAACAATAATTCTCAAAAGGTTTTAAATCCAATTAGTAAGGAAAGAGAAATATTAAAACATAGTTTGTATAATTCATTGTATGATGT
>JAHHTJ010000061.1 GCA_020024715.1 Mycoplasmataceae bacterium | reverse complement strand
TATTTAAGATATTGATAATATTATATTTTTCTTTGTTTTAAGATTAATTCAATTAATATATAATTAAATATTAATTATATTTAATCGAGGGAAATGATTATGGCAAATATTATTGCAGCTAAAGATTTAAGAGCTGGACATACAATTCATTTTAAAAATGATATTTATTTAGTTTTAGATAACTCATTTAACAAAACCGCAATGAGAGAAGGAATTGTTAAATGTAAAGTAAAAAATTTACATAATGGTTCTATTACTGTAGAAGTATTTACAGGAATGAAATTAGAACAAGCAGAAATTAATAAAAATAAAATGAATTTCTTGTATGCTGATAATGAAAATGCAGTTTTTATGAACAATGAAACTTTCGAACAAACAAATGTTCCATTAGCTAGACTAAAATGAGAAATGAATTTTTTAACAGAAGGTCAAGAAGTTAATATTATGTATTATGGTGATGAAGTATTAGGTGTTTCATTACCAGATCAAGTAACTTGTGATGTAAAAGAAGCTGAAGAAGCAGTGCAAGGAAATACAGTACAAAACGTTCAAAAAAAAGCTTGATTATCTACTGGTTGAGAAATTTCTGTACCACAATTTATTAAAACTGGAGATAAAGTAATAGTTGATACTATTACTGGTAATTATGTATCAAGAGGGAAATAGTAGCGTAAGCAAAGAAATAAATAAAGCTAAAAACGATACACAATGAAAAAAACGTGTAAATCTTTTTAGATTAATTTATGCTTTCATTGAAACTAATAATTCAGAATATGAAATTATCAATAATATAGATGATGATGAAATTTCGAATGAAAGTTTTAAAGAACAAAGAGAGATTTTAAATAATATTATTATTCATTATGATGAATATAAACAATTAATTAGTAATCATTTAAGGAATTGAACGTTTGATCGGATTAGTGATGTAGATAAAGCACTTTTTTTAGCTGCTATTGGTGAAGCTAATGTTTTAAAGACATCAAAAAAAATTATTATTGATCAAACATTAATTACGGCTAAAAGATATAGCAATCCAACTGCTTATAAGTACATTAATGCCATATTAGATAAGATAATTAAATAATGAGAAGAAATCAAGAATATATTAAAGAATTAGATCACCATAAAAAAGAAGAATTATCTAGTTTGTTACAAAGAGAAGGAAGTAAATCAAAATTTAGAACCAAGATTCAAATGACTTGGTTGTATATTATTGCTAGTGCATTAATGTTAATTAGTTTATTAGCAACAAATTATTTATTATATGATTCAAATAAGTTGTATTATCTTCCTTTAATAATTTGTACTATTGTTGCATTTTTGCTTTATTTTTGATATTTTTATCGTTGAATTAAAGATTATAAAAAAATCAAAGATTATGTGCAACAATATTGATACAAACTTTATATTGCTGTATTTGTTCTAACAGTTTCTGCTTTTTTAATAAGTTTTTTATGTACATTAATCCCTGTGGCACAATATCCTCACAATTCATTATATTTTCTAGGGGGTTTACCATATTATGCAGCAATAATAGTTGGGGTGGTTTTTGATATTTTATTAACTATTATTTCTGCTGCTTTAGATAATTATGTAATCTATCATATTGAAGTTGATTTACAAAGAATTGTTGCTGAATATGAAGAAGATCAAGTGGATTATCTGAAAGAAAAAATTAAACAAGAAGTAAATAAAATTAAAACAGAAGAAAGTTTAAATATCAATAATGAAGTTATAAATGATAATAATAAACAAGAAGCTTTAACTCAAGCAGAAATTGATAAATTATTAAAAGAAAATTCATTATTTTTAGAAACAGATGAAGATGATAAAGAAGAATAATACAAATTATTCATTTGCAATTTATACATTAGGTTGTAAAGTTAATACTTATGAATCACAAGTTATTGCTAGTGATTTATTATCGTTGGGTTTTAATGAAGTTGAATTTAACGAAATTGCAGATATTTATATAATTAACACATGTAGTGTTACTAATCAAGCAGATCTTAAATCACGAAATATTATTCAAAGAGCAAAGCATTTAAATAAAAATGCAGTTGTAGCTGTTACTGGATGTTATACTACATTGGGTAAAAAATATTTATCTGAGAATAAAAATGTTGATATTATAGTTAGCAATGATCAAAAATTACATTTAGCAAATTATATTATTCAATTTTTAAATGAACATAAAAAAATTGATTTAAATAAAAATATGCTTTTAAATTCTAATGAATTTGAATATACTCACAATCTTTTGAATAATGAACAAACAAGAGCATTTGTTAAAATTCAAGATGGTTGTAACATGATGTGTAGTTATTGTATTATTCCATTTGCTAGAGGTAAACAAAGAGCAAAAAAGAAAGATATTGTTATTAATGAAATTATTGATTTAGTTAAAAATGGTTTTTTAGAAATAGTATTAACCGGAGTTAATACTGCTGGTTATTATGATGAAGAGTCAAACACTAATTTTTATGAATTGTTAAAATTAATAAATGCAATTGATTTAAATTTTAAAGTAAGAATTTCAAGTGTTGAGCCCTTTCAAATTACAGATGAAATTATTGATTTAATAACAAGTAATAAAAACCGTTTTTGTCAACATTGACACTTATGTTTACAATCAGGTAGTAATAAAGTTTTAAAAGATATGCACCGCAATTATACGAACCAAGAATTTATTAATTTAGTTAATAAAATAAAGCAAAAATCTAAATTTACTGCTTTTACTACAGATGTAATTGTTGGTTTTCCAACCGAAACAGAAGTTGATTTTTTAGACACTATTCAAGTTTGTAAAACAGTTAATTTTTTAAAGTTACATGTTTTTCCATATTCTAAAAGAACAAATACTAAAGCTAGTTATTTAGTAGATTTGCACGGAGATATTAAAAAACAACGTGTTAATGAATTACTAAAATTATCAGATCAATTAGCTAATATTTATTTAAATCAATTTATTAATAAAGAAATAGACGTATTATTTGAACATAGTGATGAATTACATTTA
This sequence comes from Mycoplasmataceae bacterium, assembly GCA_020024715.1. Lineage (GTDB taxonomy): Bacteria > Bacillota_I > Bacilli_A > Mycoplasmatales > Mycoplasmoidaceae > RGIG1987. The sequence goes on along the minus strand of JAHHTJ010000061.1, from coordinate 1,014 downwards.
CAAAAAGGACATAGTGATTATTACTTTAAATGTTTATTAAGAACTGATGAAAATTTATTTAGACAAAAAAGAAAAGTTAAAGTTAAAGCTATTTTAAATGGTGAAGCAATCGTTGAACTAGTAAAATAAAAGATGTTGAATTTGTACTTATAAATTTAACATCTTTTATAATTATTTATCATTTCAATTTATTAAAGATTCAGGTTGTTTTTCCTCAATTAATTCTAAATTTTTAATGGTTGGAATTTCTAATTTTAAAATTTGCAATAATCCATCTTTATAAGTAACATCTTGAATGCTACAACCAACACAATTACCAGTAATTTTTAAGGTTACAATATCATTTTCATATTTAACAAATTCTAAATCACCACCATCTCTTTGAATATAAAATCGAATGGTATCAATAACTTCTAAAATTTTGCTTATTATTTGTTCTTTATTTAAACTCATATATTACAATGTTATAATAAAAAAGATATTTTGCTCATGAATCAAATTGTTATAGGAAAAATTATAAGTATTTATAAGACATATGCTCTTGTTCAGACCACTAAAGGAATTGGCATATGTCATATTTCGAATTTTAGTGATTATAAAATTAATGACTTAGAAAAATTTATTAGAATGTATAACCCAAAAAAATTTGTTATTATAAATTCGAAAAAAAACGATGGACATACTTTAGATTTATCTTTTAAAGCTTGTAATCAGATATTTTGTTTTCCTAATAATAAATTAGAACATTTTTTATCAGGTTTTACTAAACTTAAGCAATTTGTTTATCATCTTGTTTATCTAGAATCAAAAAAAAGTAAGTTAGTGGTAAATTTAAAACAAGATATATGTAAAAAATGTATTACTAAAGAAGTAATTATTCAAGAATCATGTAATAGTTCAACAAGCGAAAAGAATACTAATAGTATTAACGAAGAAAAAAGTGAAGAATTTTATTTTTAGCAAATAACCTTTTAATTATTATGATTTATTATTTTTAATAGATTTGTTTATTAA